>NZ_JAYSJZ010000070.1:0-125893 GCF_043726815.1 Lacisediminihabitans sp. | reverse complement strand
CATCTTCATGCGCTTCTTGCCCTCCTTCTGCTTCTCGAGGAGCTTGCGCTTGCGGGTGATGTCACCGCCGTAGCACTTGGCCAGCACGTCCTTGCGCATCGCGCTGATCGACTCCCGCGCGATGATGCGCGCGCCGATGGCGGCCTGGATCGGCACCTCGAACTGCTGGCGCGGGATGAGCTTCTTCAGCCGCTCGGTCATCAGCACCCCGTAGGCGTAGGCCTTGTCGCGGTGCACGATGGCGCTGAACGCGTCGACCGCCTCGCCCTGAAGCAGGATGTCGACCTTCACGAGGTCCGCGTCCTGGTCGCCGGTGGGCTCGTAGTCGAGGCTCGCGTAGCCGGCCGTGCGGCTCTTCAGCTGGTCGAAGAAGTCGAACACGATCTCGCCGAGCGGCATCGTGTAGTGCAGCTCCACCCGGTCCTCGCCCACGTATTCCATGCCCTGCATGGTGCCGCGGCGGCTCTGGCAGAGCTCCATGACGGTGCCGACGTAGTCCTTGGGGGTGAGGATGGAGGCCTTCACCACCGGTTCGCTCACCGAGGCGATCTTGCCGCTAGGGAACTCACTCGGGTTGGTGACCGTGACGGTCTTCTTGTCGTCCGTCGTCACCTGGTAGATCACCGAGGGCGCGGTCGCGATGAGGTCGAGGCCGAACTCCCGCTCGAGCCGCTCGGTCACGATCTCGAGGTGCAGCAGGCCGAGGAATCCGCAGCGGAAGCCGAAGCCGAGGGCCACGGAGGTCTCGGGCTCGTAGACGAGGGCGGCATCCGAAAGCTTGAGCTTGTCTAGCGCCTCGCGCAGCACCGGGTAGTCGGAGCCGTCGATCGGGTAGACGCCGGAGAACACCATCGGCATCGGCTCGGAGTAGCCCTTGAGCGCGACCGTGGCGGGCTTCGCGAAGCTCGTGACGGTGTCACCGACCTTGCTCAGCCGCACATCCTTAACGCCGGTGATGAGGTACCCCACCTCGCCGACGCCGAGTCCCTTGGTCGGGGTCGGTTCCGGCGCGCTCACGCCGATCTCGAGCACCTCGTGCGCGCTCTTGGTGCTCATCATCATGATCTTCTCGCGCGGCTTCAGCGCCCCGTCGATCATGCGCACGTAGGTGATCACGCCGCGATAGGAGTCGTACACGGAGTCGAAGATCATCGCCCGGGCGGGCGCCTTCGGGTCGCCGACGGGCGGCGGGATGAGGCGCGTGGCCCGGTCGAGCAGCTCCGGCACCCCGACGCCGGTCTTGCCGGACACCAGCAGGATGTCCTCCGGCTTGCAGCCGAGCAGGCCGACGATCTCCTTGATGTACTTCTCCGGGTCCGCCGCGGGAAGGTCGATCTTGTTGAGCACCGGGATGATGGTGAGGTCGTTGTCGAGGGCGAGGTACAGGTTCGCGAGGGTCTGCGCCTCGATGCCCTGGGCGGCGTCCACGAGCAGGATCGCTCCCTCGCACGCGGCGAGCGAGCGCGAGACCTCGTAGGTGAAGTCCACATGACCCGGGGTGTCGATCATGTTGAGGGCGTAGGTCTGGCCGTCCAGCTCCCACGGCATCCGCACGGCCTGGCTCTTGATGGTGATTCCACGCTCGCGCTCGATGTCCATGCGGTCGAGGTACTGGGCCCGCATGTCGCGGTCGCTCACCACGCCGGTGATCTGCAGCATCCGGTCGGCCAGCGTCGACTTGCCGTGGTCGATGTGGGCGATTATGCAGAAGTTGCGGATGAAGGCGGGGTCGGTCGATGCCGGCTCGAGGGCCTTCAGGGCTTTGGGGCTCACGCTATCCTCTGGTGCTGTGGGGAGGGTTTCACCTCGTCCAGTCGCTCACGGGCGACGGGGCGGGTCGCCCAATTCTCCCATGCCGCCGGGCGCCGCGTGACGAGGGGGCGCGGCGACCGCCGCACCCCCTCGATTCGCCGGCCGGATCGGCCGCCGGCTATTCGATCAGCCGAAGAACAGCGCAAGCGCGCCGAGCGGGGCGAGCACCGCGACCCCGATCGCGACGATCAGCACGGGGAGGGCGATCATGACCGACCCGAGAACGATTCCCCAGATGCTGAAGGCGCGGCTCGACGGTTCGCGGCGCAGGCCGAAGATGCCGAGCACGATCGCCGCGACCGGCACCAGGAAGGTGTGGCCGGCGACGATGGAGGCGATGCCGAGCACGAGGCTGAGGATGCCGAACACCTTCGTGTCTGCGGTGCTGACGGCGGCGGGGCCCTGCGGGGTGATGGGCTGCGCGGTTGACATGGTTTTCTCTCCCTGAGCGGTGTGACTGGGTGGTGGTGTCACTCAAGGCTAGAAAGCAGCGTGCCGTGCGGCCATGGGGCTAACCCCCGGAATGCGGGCGGGGCATCCCCAGTCCTCTCGACCGTGGGAGGCGGCGCTGGCAACCGTCCGAGGCCCTCGAGCAGGTCGGCCTCGGTCGCCGCCAGGCAGACGCGGATCCAGCCCTCACCCGACCGGCCGAACGCGCTTCCCGGAGCGATCGCGACCCGTTCGCGCAGCAGGAAGTGTTCGGCCCAGCCGGCGACATCGCCGCCGGAGGCGTGCCGCATGTCCACCCAGAGATAGAACGCCCCGTTGGGTCGGAGGTAGCGGATGCCGCGGGCGTCGAGCAGCGCGCAGGCCGCCTCGAGGTTGCCTCGGTAGTGCTCCCTCGAGTCGGCCACGTGCTGGTGGTCCCCGGTGATCGCGGCGATCGCGGCGTACTGGCCGGGAGTGCTCACGCAGCTGATGGCCGCCTCCTGCACGGTGCGCATGACGCTCGCGAGCCCCGGCGGCGTCACGAGATAGCCCACCCGGATGCCGGTCATCGCGTAGGTCTTGGAGAGCGAGAACACCGAGAAGACGCGGTCGTCGTCGTCGAGGCTCGCGATGCTCACGTGCCTGCGCCCATAGGTGAAGTACTCGTAGACCTCGTCGCTCAGCACCCAGAGGTCGTGACGCTTCGCGAAGTCGAGCAGGCCGCGCAGCTGCGAGCGGTCGAGAACCGTGCCGAGGGGATTGGACGGAGTGTTCACGATGATCACCCGCGTCTTGTCGGTGACGAGACGATCGAGCTCCTCGAGGTCGGGCACGAAGCCGTGCTCAGGCCGCAGCGTGTACGGCACCGGCTCCACCTCGAGCATCCGCGCGTTCATGGTGAAGGTCGTGTAGCCCGGGTCCGGCACGAGCACCTCGTCGCCCGCGGCGAGCAGCAGGCGCATGGCCTGGTGCAGGCCCTGGGTCGCGCCCATGGTCACCCAGACCTGCTCGACATCCACCCGAAGGTCGTTCTCCCTGGCGAGTTTGTCCACGATCGCCGCCCGCAGCGGCGCGATCCCGCCATTGGCCGTGTAGTTGGTGCGATCCTCGAGCCAGGCCCGGGATCCCGCCTCGAGAATGTGGGGCGCCACCGGCCGGTCGGGCTCACCGACTCCGAGCGAGATCACGTCGTCGAGTTCGACGGCGATCTCGTAGATTCGGCGGATGCCCGACCCGGGTACCGAGGAGATGTGCGGAGCGAGAGACGGCATGGTTGCAGGCTATTACGATTGGGGCTCGGGATCTTCTCGCCTCGGCGAATCGCCCGATTGCCGGATCCGCCCGGCTACTGGTAATGTTGCCTGTTGGCTTGCGCGCAGCCTCGTTTGAGTCGCCGCGCGATTCGCGGCCGAGAATCGAAGGATCAGATTCTCTTCCTCGGCTGCCCAGAATTATTCGGACTAACAAGAAAGTAACAACGTGGCAAATATCAAGTCCCAGATCAAGCGCATCGGCACCAACAAGAAGGCGCAGGACCGCAACAAGGCCGTCAAGAGCGAGGTCAAGACCGCCATTCGCGCGACTCGCGAGGCCGTCAAGGCCGGCGACAAGGACAAGGCCACCGCATCGCTGCTGCTCGCCTCGAAGAAGCTCGACAAGGCCGCCAGCAAGGGCGTCATCCACAAGAACCAGGCCGCCAACAAGAAGTCGGCCATCGCCAAGCAGGTCTCCGCGCTCTAAGCGCCTTCCGCTGATAGCCCGTCCCCGCTCGCGGTGGCGGGCTTTTTGCGCGCCGGCGTCCGGAACGCCGAAAAGCCGCATGGCGGAGCATCCGGTGACGAATCTCCTGCGTTCTCGGACAGGCCGGCGCACGGGCCGACCGGGCGAGCGACGCCGCGAGCCCCGGCCGGTGCCGAGAGACGGATGCGCGAGTCGCGTTACGCGCCGCGCGCGCTGATCACGCCGATCATCCGCTCGATGGCGAAGACCGGGTCGCGACCGCCGCCCTTGACCGCGGCGTCCGTCTCGGCGAGGAGTTCGATGCAGCGGCCGAGCCCGGCGTCGTCCCAGCCCTGCAGGTCGCGCCTGGCACGGTCGACCTGCCAGGGCGCGAGTCCGAACTGCTGGGCAAGCTGCCCGGAACCGCCCCGGGCACCCGCGATCTTCGCCATCGTGCGGAGCTTGCTCGCGAAGGCCGCGACGATGGGAACCGGATCGGCGCCCGACGCGAGGGCGTGCCGCAGAAGCACCAGGGCCTCGCCGTAGCGGCCGGCGATCGCGATGTCGGCCACCCGAAAGGCGTTGGTTTCCACCCGGCCGGAGTAGTACTTCTCCACCGTCGCCTCGGTGATCTCCTCGCTCGCGTCGGCGAGCAACTGCTGGCACGCCGCGGCGAGCTCGGCGAGGTCGTCGGAGAAGGCGGAGGCGAGAGCGCGCAGCGCGCCGCCGGTGATCCTGCGCCCCTCTACCGCGAATTCCGCCGCCGCGAAGTCGAGCTTGTCCGAGTCCTTCTTAAGCTCGGCACAGACGATCTCGATCCCGTTGCCTAGTCCTCCGCGGATGGCATCGAGGAGCTTCTTGCCCCGCACGCCGCCAGCGTGCCGCAGCACGAGATAGGTGTCGTCCGCCGGCGACTCGAGGTAGGCGAGGGTCTCGGTGATGAACGCGTCAGTGCACTTCTCCACTCCGGTCACCCGGATCATCCGAGGCTCCCCGAACAGCGAGGGACTCGCGAGAGTGATGAGCTCCCCCGGCCCGTAAGCGTCCGCCTCCAGGTCGCTGATCTCCAGGCTCGGATCCTCCGCCCGAAGCGTGTCGCGCAGGATGCGGATGGCACGATCGGCGAGGAAATCCTCGGTGCCGGAGACAAGCACGACCGTCGCCGGTCGCACCTTCGACCAGCCGAGTTGCGGGATCGCCACCGCTGCCTTTGGCGCAGCCTTGCCTGCCACGGAACTCCCTCACCCTGCGTTTGACTCCACCCAGCCTATTCGGCGGCACCGTCACCGCCGGCACCCTCAGCGGAGTTCCGGCGGCGAGCGCTCCGTCCAGACGGTGAGTCCGCCGTCCGGCCGCGCGGAGAGGAGGATCATGCCGTCGAGGTCGGTCCGGACGGCCGTGGTGCCGACCCTCGCGAGGATTCCGAGCAGTTTGTCGGTCGGATGCCCGTAGGTGTTGTCCGCTCCGACGCCGATCAACCCGATGGTGGCGTGCAGCTTGGCGTACAGGCCCTCGTTCTGGTCGGCGGACCCGTGATGGGCGACCTTCACGACATCCACGCCGGCGATTCGATTGGCCGCCATCATTCGTGCCTGAGGCTCGTTGCCGAGGTCACCGAGGAAGATCGAACTCAGGCAGCCGGACCGGCAGGCGCCCGCTCCCCGAAACCGCATCGTGACGCTCGCGTCATTGCCCGGCTGAACGCCGGCGAGCGGGGAACGCGGCCAGAGCACCTCCCAGCGCAACTCCCCCAGCCTGCCGGTCAGGCCGCGGCTCGCCTGCTGGACGGCGGCTCCGGACGCGGCGAGTTGGTGCGCGAGTCGATCGTCCCCGGCGTCGGATCTCGGCCCGATCAGCGCGCGATCCACCCGCCCGAGCACGGCGTCCGTTCCGCCCACGTGGTCGAGGTCGTAGTGCGTGAGCACGAGCAGGTCGATGCGGCCGATTCCCAACGCGTCGAGGCATCGGGTGAGGCGCTCCGGCCTCGGCCCGGTGTCGATCAGTGCGACCCGGCCGAGACTCCGCACGAGAACGGCGTCCCCCTGCCCGATGTCGCAGACCGCGATCTGCCAGTCACCGGGCTGAGTGAGCTGCACGCGCAGCCGCTCGCCTCCCGCCACCGCCAGGTATCCGACGAGCAGCAGGGCCAGGGCGCCGAAGGCGATCCGCCGCACCGCCAGCGCCCGGCTGCGGGGCGGAAACGCCGCGAGCAGCCCCGCGGCCGTCGCGAGGGCCGCGAGGGCGACACCGGGCGCACCGGCGGGCCACGGGATGGCGCTGCCGGGCAGGCCGGCAAAGAACTGAGCGACCGCTGCGATCCAGGCCGACGGCAGCCACGCCACCCACGCGACGGCGTGGCCGACCGCTGGCAGGGGAACGAGGATGAGGCACGCGACGAGACCCAGCACGGTCGCGACGGGGGCCGCGGGCTCGGCCAGCATGTTCGCAAGCACTCCATAGGTGGGAATCGACGGGTTGAGCAGCACCAGCACGGGCTGGCAGGCCAGTTGGGCGGCGAGCGGGATCGCCACCACCGCGGCGACCCAGGTGGGCATTCGTTTCGCGAGGAGTCGCGTGATCGGGCCGGCCAGGATCAGCAGCCCGCCGGTGGCGAGCACCGACAGGATGAATCCGTAGCTGCGGGACAGCCACGGGTCGACGGCGAGCAGGATGAGCGAGGCGAGAGACAGGATGCTCACCCCGCGCACCGGGCGGCCGACTGACGTGGCGACGAGCACGAGGGTGGCCATCACCGCGGATCGAAGCACGCTCGGCTGTGGTGTGACCAACACGACAAAGCCGAGGAGCACCGTGACGGAGGCGGCGATCCGCCACCGCCGGGAGAGACCGAGCGCCGCCCCGGCGAGCATGATCAGGGCGATCACGACGGCGCAGTTCGCCCCGGACACGGCCGTGAGGTGACTCAGGGACGTGGCCTTCATGGCCGCACCGAGCGCGGGGCTGACCGCCGAGGTGTCCCCGATGGCGAGGCCGGGCAGGAGACCGCCGCCGCTCCCCGGAAGACCGGCTGCGGCCCCGGCGAGGCCCGACCTCAGGCCGTTCGCCCACTCGAGATACCACGGCGCCGGCGCGACGAGCCTCGGCGGCTTCGACACGAAGAGGAGAAACGACACGTCGTCCGCCGGATCCGTCGCCACGAGCGTGCCGCCGAGCGTGAGCCCCGAGCCGATGCCGATCCTCTCTCCCGGCGGCGGTTCGCCGAAGACGGTCACCGGCAGGGCGCCGTCGATCGTCGTGGAGCCGACCGACACCTCGGTGACGGTGACGCCGTAGTTCTTCATCCCCGGGTGAAGCAGCTCCGTCGTCACGGCCGTCACCGTGACGAACCGCCCGGAGTGCGCGGCCGCGACCAGGTCGTGCGGCTGGCGCTGCGGATACTGCACGGCCGCCACCGTGAGGAGCAACGCCGAGGCGGCGAGCGACACGGCCAGGGCAACGGCGACCGCCTCGTGGCGACGGCGACCGAGCGCGGCCCATCCCGCGGTCGCGATCGTCGCCGCCCAGGCGGCGACCGCGGCGCCGACGAGCGCCTCCGGAGCGCCGATCAGCACACCGACCACGATCCAGGCCACCGCGACCGGGACGGCGAGGCGCAGATCCAGAGTCATACCGTGATGAGGTCCTTGAGCCCCTCGAAGGTCTTGTCGCCCACCCCGGTCACGCCCATGAGGTCTTCGATCGATGAGAACCGCCCGTTCGTCTTTCTCCAGTCGAGGATGCGTTTCGCCATCGCCGGCCCGACCCTCGGGAGGGTCTCGAGCGTCGCCTCGTCTGCCGTGTTCAGGTTCACCTTGCCCGGCGGCTGTGCCGCCGCTCCCCCGCCGGCCGCGGCCGGCGCAGACTCGCCGACGTTCGGCACGTAGATCTGTTCCCCGTCGACCAGGCGTCGCGCGAGGTTGAGCTGCGCCTGGTCGGCCGTGGCGGTGAAGCCGCCGGCCGCGGAGACGGCGTCGACCGCCCGGTCGCCGTCCTTGAGCAGGAAGAGCCCGGGAGAGGCGACCGCCCCGAGCACGTGCACATAGATGCCTGCGCCGGGGTTCGCGTCCTGGACGCCGGCCACTCCGGTGGGAACCGGTGGGCTGACGGTCGGCCTCGCGACGGTGCTCGTGTTGCCGTGGGAGCCGAAGGCGGAGACGAGGATGGCGATGCCCAGCCCGACCACCACGAGTACCGCCGCCGCGCCGATCCCGATTCGAACCCGCGCCCGGCGCGGCGCTACGACCTCGTCCGACGCATCCATGCCGAGACGGTACGCCGGGATCGCGGGCACGACCGGGCCGCGGAAGCCATCCCGGGGAGAGCCTCTCGCCGGGGGTGGCTGCCGGGGACAGGAGCACCCACGGCCGATCGACCGGTAACGTCGACACCATGGAATGCGTCGTGTGCACCGCGGAGACTGTCGACTTCGCCGTGGGGACTGTGCTCGGCGACCAAGCGGTGACCTACCGGCGCTGCACGACGTGTGGGCTCATCGCCGCGGCGGATCCCACCTGGCTCGCGCGCAGCTACTCGCAGGCGATAGCCCGCCTCGACGTCGGGTTGCTCGGCCGAAACCTCGCCCTGAGCAATATCACCGCCGCGGTCTTGCGGTCGCAACGCCTCCGGCGGGGAACGTTTCTCGACTGGGCCGGCGGCTACGGCACGATGACCCGCATGATGCGAGACCGCGGCTTCGACTTCCGGCACTCCGAACCGATGGCCGAGAACCTCTTCGCCCGCGGTTTCGAGGGCGAGCCGGGCGACCGGCGCTACGACCTGGTCACGGCGATCGAGGTTCTCGAGCACCTTCCGGACCCGGCGGCGACGCTGGCGCCGATCGCGCTCAGCAGCGACATGATCCTGGCAACCACCGAGTTGCTGCCGACGCCGGCGCCGCAACCGGGCGAGTGGTGGTACTACACCCCGGAGACCGGTCAGCACATCACCTTCTACACGGAGGCCTCGATCCGCGCCCTCGCCGGCCGTCTCGGCTATCCCTTCGTGGCCACTGGATCGTTCGTCCACCTGTTCTCGCGTCGCCCGATCCCGGCCCGCACGGCCGCACTCGTGCGGTCGCCCCGCGTCGCCTACGTGCTCGGCGGGATCGCCTCGCTCTTCGACCGGCGCCACTCGCTCACCCAGGCCGACGTGCGGGTGGCTCGAGGACTCTAGGTCAGCCGGCCTTCGTCGCGATGTTCACGATGCGCGGCGCCCGCACGATCACGTTGACGATCGAGCGGTCGCCGATGGCACGCGTCACGGCCGCGGAGGCCATCGCGAGCTTCTCGAGCTCCGCCGGGTCGATCTTCGGGCTCACCTCGAGACGATCGCGCACCTTGCCGTCGACCTGGATCACCGCGGTGACCTCGCTCTCCACCAGCAGGGTGGGGTCGGCCTTGCGCCAGCCGTAGGCGGACACCGTGGCCGGATAGCCGAGCATCTCCCACATCTCTTCGGCCGTGTACGGGGAGAAGAGGCTCAGGCCGAGGGCCACGGTCTCCGTCGCCTCGCGCACCGCGGCATCCCTGGCGCCCGGTCCGCTGTCGATCGCCTTGCGGGTGGCGTTCACGAGCTCCATCAGCCGCGCCACCACCACGTTGAACTTGAACGACTCGACGAGTCCCGGCGCCTCGGCGAGGAACCGGTGGGTCACCCGGCGCAGCGCCACGTCCCCGGTTCTCCAGTCGATCTCCGGGGCACTCTTCACGTCGTGCGCCAGTCGCCAGGCCCTGGCCAGGAACTTCGCGGCGCCGGCGGGCGACACGTCCTCCCAGTTGATGTCCTCGTCGGGCGGGCCGGCGAACGCCATGGTGAGCCGGATGGCGTCCACCCCGTGCGCCTCGATCTCGTCGCCGAGGTTCACGCCGCCCTTGCTCTTCGACATCTTGGAACCGCCGGAGAGCACCATTCCCTGGTTGAGCAGGGCGCTGAACGGCTCGGTGAAGCTCACGTAGCCGAGGTCGAAGAGCACCTTGGTGATGAATCGGGCGTAGAGCAGATGCAGGATGGCGTGCTCGACCCCGCCGACGTACTGGTCGACCGGCGCCCACTTGTCCACCTCGCGCGGGTCGAACGCCTTCGTGTCGTCGTTGGGGTTCATGAACCGCAGGAAATACCAGGAGCTGTCGACGAAGGTGTCCATGGTGTCTGGGTCGCGGGTCGCCGGGGTGCCGTCCGGGGCGGTCACATTCAGCCAGTCGTGCGCGGCGCCGAGCGGCGACGTGCCCTTCGGCTGGAGGTCGAGACCCTCGGTGGGCGGCAGCAGAACCGGAAGCTGCTCCTCGGGCACCGGGATGAGCTCGCCATCCTCGCCGTGCAGGATCGGGATGGGGGTGCCCCAGTAGCGCTGGCGGGAGATCAGCCAGTCGCGCAGCCGGTAGTTCTTGGCCGCGCGGCCTCGACCGACGGACTCGAGCTGCTCGATTATGCGCTTGATGGCGGTGGACTTGCTCAGCCCGTTGAGCGGCCCGGAGTTGAGCAGGCGGCCCTCGCCGACGAGGGCGACGCCCGTGACGGCCGGGTCGAGCGGCGGCAGGTCATCCGGCAGCTCGGCCTCACCGGTCTCCGGATTGACCGGGATCACCGGGATCGTGCCGGTGACCGGGGCGTTCGTGTCCACGACCACGCGCACCGGGAGCCCGAACTTGCGGGCGAAGTCGAGGTCGCGCTGGTCGTGGGCCGGCACCGACATGACGGCCCCGTGGCCGTAGTCGGCGAGCACGTAGTCCGCGGCCCAAATCGGCAGGCGTTCGCCGTTGACGGGGTTCACCGCGTAGCGCCCCAGGAAGACGCCGGTCTTCTCGCGGCTCGCATCCTGGCGCTCGATCTCCGAGGTCTTCTGCACCTGGGTCAGGTAGTCCTGGAACGGCTGCCTGAGCTCCTCCGGCGCGTCGGCGATGAGCTCGGCGGCCAGGTCGGAGTCCGGCGCGACGACCATGAAGGTCGCCCCGTACAGGGTGTCGGGGCGGGTGGTGAAGACCGTGACGGTCCTCTCCGGCGTCGTGCCTCCCTGCGCGTCCCTGCGCGACACGCCCTCGATCACGAAGTCGACATCCGCGCCGATCGAACGACCGATCCAGTTGCGCTGCATCGCGAGCACCCGCGGCGGCCACGATCCTTCGAGCTGGTTGAGGTCGTCGAGCAGTCTGTCGGCGTAGTCGGTGATCTTGAAGTACCACTGGGTGAGCTTCTTCTTCACGACGACGGCGCCCGAGCGGTCCGACGTGCCGTCGGCGAGCACCTGCTCGTTGGCAAGCACGGTCTGGTCCACCGGGTCCCAGTTGACCCAGCTCTCCTTGCGGTAGGCCAGGCCCTTCTCGTAGAGCTTGAGGAACAGCCACTGGTTCCACTTGTAGTACTCGGGGTCGCTGGTGTGCAGCTCGCGATCCCAGTCGAACGAGATGCCGTAGCTCTTCATCGACGCCTTCTGCTGGGCG
Organism: Lacisediminihabitans sp.; assembly: GCF_043726815.1. Taxonomy (NCBI): domain Bacteria; kingdom Bacillati; phylum Actinomycetota; class Actinomycetes; order Micrococcales; family Microbacteriaceae; genus Lacisediminihabitans; species Lacisediminihabitans sp. The sequence continues at coordinate 114,497 of NZ_JAYSJZ010000070.1, read as the reverse complement.
ATGTTGGCGTACGTCCACTCGCGCGGGTCGATTCCGCGCTTGATCGCCGCGTTCTCCGCCGGCAGGCCGAAGGAGTCCCAACCGATGGGATGCAGCACGTTGAAGCCCTGCTGGCGCCAGTAGCGGGCCACGACGTCGCCGAGGGCGAACGCCTCGGCGTGCCCCATGTGCAGGTCGCCGGACGGGTAGGGGAACATGTCGAGGATGTACTTGCGCGGCCGCTTGTCCTGGGGAATGTCGGTTCGGAACGGCTGCAGCTCCTCCCACCGGGCTAGCCATTTCTGCTGCAACGCCGCGGCGTCGTAGTGGGGGCCCTGGTCGGCGTCTGAGCGGTCGTGTGCCAAGAAAGTCTCAATTCATAAGCGGAGGTCGACCGGAACAACGCACGGTCAGCTACCAAGGTTACCGAATGTACCTCCCGGGCCAACGCGCACCGGTCGCGAAACGTTCCCGCCGGGCATCCGCGCGCCGCCCCGGCCGGCGTTCCACCCCTTACCTGCCCTTCATCCCTCCCTCCTCATTCCCCTTCCGAAATCCATGCATCCCGACCCGACACGCCGTGCGGCCGCGCGCGACACGCGGCGGGGCGCTCAGATTGCATGGATTTCGGAAGGGGAAGGGGGAGGCAGGGCGGGGGCGCCGAGGACGGCGAGGAGGGCGGCCGCCTTGAGCCGCACCTCGTCGAGCTCCTCCTCGGGCACCGACAGGGCCGTGATGCCTCCCCCGGCGCCCACCGTGGTGCGATCACGGTCGATCAGGATGCTGCGGATCACCATGGCGAGGTCGATCCGGCCGTCGAGGCCGAAGTAGCCGAACGCGCCGGAGTACACGCCCCGCGCGCGGTCCTCGAGCCGCTCGAGGATGGTGACCGCGCTGAGCTTGGGCGCACCGGTCATCGAGCCGGCCGGGAAGCAGGCCTCGACCGCGTCGATGCCGGTCTTGCCGGCGGCGAGCCGGCCTCGCACCGTGCTCACGAGCTGGTGCACGTGCGCGTAGCTCTCCAGCGCGATGAGGCTCGGCACGCTCACCGAGCCGACCTCGCTCACCCGGGCGATGTCGTTGCGCATGAGGTCCACGATCATCAGGTTCTCGGCTCGCTCCTTGTCGCTCTCCTCCAGCTCGGTCGCGAGCGCAGCGTCCTCGTTCGGCGTGGCGCCCCGCGCCCTCGTGCCCTTGATCGGCCGGGACTCGACCACTCCGTCCGGGGACACCGAGAGAAAGAGCTCGGGCGACGCGCTGAGCAGCGCGATGCCGTCCGCGATGTACAGCGCGCCGTGGTGGGTCGGGCTCGATCGACGCAGTGCGAGATAGGTCGCCAGCGGATCGGGCCTGGCCTCCACGACCGCCTCGGTGGTGAGGCAGAGCTGGTAGGCGTCCCCCGCCGCGATCGAGGCCTGGCATTCCCGGATCATCGCGAGGTACTCGTCGTCCCCGTAGGCCCAGGTGACTCGCGGGGGCTCCCCCGCGGGCGCCGTCACGGTGGCCGCAGGCGCCCGGACCGGCTCGGCCAGTCGTCGGGAGACCGCGCGCCGCCACTCGCCGAGGTCGCCCAGCCAGTCGTCGCCGAGCGCGAGAACGCTCATCGTGCGGCTCTCGTGGTCGAAGGCGATCGCGCGGTCGACGAAGAGCAGCGACGCATCCGGCACCGCCGATTCGTGAGTGACCGTCGTGCCCATGGTCTGGGAGCGCAGTTCGTAGCCGAGCCAGCCGACCCAGCCGAGCCGGAATCCGGCGCCGTCTCCGAGTCGAGCGGAAGGCAGCTCCCGGCGCAGGAAGTCGAGAATCGTGCCATCCTGCCGGGCGCCGTCGACGGTGATGGTGCCGTGCGGCACCGAGGCGGTCACGAGCCGGGATCCCGCCGCCAGATAACTCATGCCTGTGACGGCATGCATTCCGGAGTCGAGCCAGACTGCCCGCTCGGAGTCCCCGAGCAGCGAGGAGAAGGCGTCGGCCGGGTCGGTCCAGCCGGGCAGGGGCGCTTCGATCAGCCGTTGGCGCATAACCTAACTCTATGAGTACGACCTCGATCTACCGCTGGCACGACGGCCACCTGCACTCGCTCGAGTACTGCGACATGTTCGGCGCCGCCGTCGCCGTGGCCGACTCCTGGCTCGTGACCGAGGGATCGGCGCTGGCTCTCGAGGTGCACCGTTCCCGTTTTCTCGCCGGCATCACCGGCGAGCATCCCGGACTCGATCCGGCCGGATTCTGGGATGCGGCGATCGCGCAGATCCCGCGCACCGGGGACTGGTTCCCTCGCGTGGAACTTCAGCTCAGGGACGGCGCGCCCCTCCTGGTGTTCCGCCTGCGCTCCGCCCCGGAACGCACGAAGGCGGTGCGCCTGGCCACCCACCGCGGCCCCGACCCGCGAACCTCCCCGCTCGTCAAGGGACCGGACACCGCGGCCCTCCTGCGGCTGCGCACCGAGGCGCAGGGGCGAGGGGCGGATGAGGCGGTCATCGTCTCGCCGGACGGGTTCGTCATCGAGGGGGCGTACAGCTCAATTCTCTGGTGGCGGGGAGAGTTCCTCTGTGCACCCTCGCTCGACCTCCCCCGAGTGGACAGCGTCACCGCGAGATCGGTGATCGCGCTCGCCACCGCCCTCGGGATCGACGTGCACTACGAGTCGGTGACCCCGAACGAGCTGGACGGGCTGGAGATCTGGGCGCTCAACGCGCTTCAGGGCATCCGCATCGTCACCGGGTGGATCGACGGTCCCGAGCCGGCCGAACTTCCCGGCCGTCTCGCGCTCTGGCGCGCCAGGCTCGACCGACTGCGCCAGCCCCTGCCCGACACCCCGGCGACCGGGCCCGAGTCGTGAACGAGGTTCTCGGCTGGATCCTGGACACCGTGCGGCAGGTGGACCCCGTGCTGCGCGTGCTGCTGGCCGCGCTGGGGATGTTCCTCGAGACCTCCATCCTGATCGGGCTCATCGTGCCCGGGGACACCATCGTGCTCGTGGCGTCCACCGCGATCACCAACTGGGCGGAGTGGGCGGCGCTCTTCGCGGCCGTGGTCGTGGGCTCTCTCGCCGGGGAAAGCCTCGGCTTCGCCCTGGGCCGGTACTTCGGCCCGCGCATCCGGGTGAGCCGCCTGGGCCGCAGGCTCGGCGAGGTCAACTGGGTGCGCGCGAAGAACTACGTCGATCGCCGCGGTGGGGTTGCGGTGTTCGTCTCCCGCTTCCTGCCGGTGCTGCACGCGCTCATTCCGCTCACCGTGGGCATGAGTGCGATGCGCTACCGCAAGTTCCTGGCCTGGACGGCACCGGCGTGCGTGCTCTGGGCCGGCGCCTACGTCTCCGTCGGCTGGCTCGCCGCCGGGTCGTACCGCCAGCTCTCGTCGCAGTTGCACTATGCGGGTTACCTGTTCGCGGCGATCATCGCCGTGTTCCTCCTGCTCGCCCTGCTCGCGAAGAAGCTGATCGTGCGCTCGGAGGCGCGGCACATGGACGTGCCAGGGCCGGACCTCACGGATGCGGACATGCCGCACGACGAAGACGGGACCAGGGCTCCTTAGCCGCTGGTCCCGCCGTGACGTGCCGAACGGCTACTTGAGCAGGCCGTTCTTGGTCAGCCAGTCCTTCGCGATGACGTCGGCCGACTTCTGTTCGTTCACGCTCTCGGAGTTGAGGCTCACGAGGTCGCTCTGGGAGAGCTTCGCACTCACCTTGTCGAGGATCGCGGCGGCCTTGTCCGTGACCTTCTTGGAGACGACCGGGGCGATGTTGTCCGGGAAGAACAACCCGTCAGGGTCCTTGAGGGCCACGAGGTTGTTGGACTTGATGTTGGGGTCGGCCGTGTAGATGTTGGCGAGCTGGATCTTGTTGTCGACCAGCGCCTTCACCGTCAGCGGCCCGCCGCTGTCCTCCACCGCGCTGAAGCCCGCAGTGGTGATGCCGTACTTCGACTTGAGCGCGGTCGGCCCGTACGGTCGCGTCTCGAGCTCGGAGTTGCCGCCGACGATGATCGGGTCTGTGACGTTCTTGAGCGACGCGATGTCGGTGAGCTTCCACTTCTTGGCGAAGGCCTCGGTCACGGTCCACGAGTTCTGGTCGGCTGCCTCGGCCGGCTTGAGCACGCGCAGTCCCTTGGGGAGCACAGACGTCAGGTCCTTGTAGACGGCGTCCTCGACGCCGCCCGCCGCTTCCTTGTTGAGGCCCTTGTAGATGGCCTGGTCCAGGCTGCCGATGTACTCCGGGAACACATCGATCTTGCCGGCCTCGATCTCGGGGAGGTACACCTCGCGCTGGCCGATCTTGAACTGGCGGTCCACCTTGAAGCCACCGTTCTCGAGGGCCTGGGAGTAGATCTCGGCCACGATCTCGTTGGAGTAGTACGCCTGCGATCCGACGACGAGCGTTCCGCCGGCGGGCGTCGACGCCCCCGTGGCGAGCGGGTTACTCGTGGCGCACCCTGAAAGGGCTATTGCCGCCCCAACCACGACTGCGCCCAGTGCGACGAGCCGGCCTCTTCCTGCTGTGAACATAGCTGCGTTTCCTTTAACTGTCAGGGGTTGATTAACCCGTTGCCGCCTGAGACCGGGGTGATCTCACGCGGACGTTGGTGGACATTCCGGCCGAGACTCCGGCCGGAACGACGAGGCGCTGGATGACGCCGAACAGGATCTCCGAGACGATCGCGAGCACGATCACGACGATCGATCCGGCGAGCACCTGCGGGTAGTCGTTGGTCTTGAGGCCGAGGAAGAGGAAGTGGCCGAGTCCGCCGCCGCCCACGTAGTCGGCGAGGGTCGCGGTGGCGATCACCTGCAGGGAGGCCGCGCGCAGGCCCCCGATGAGCAGAGGCAGGCCAAGGGGCACCTCGACTCGCCCCACGATCTGCCACTCGGTCATCCCCACCGATCGGGCCGCGTCGATGGTGCGCCGGTCGACGGCCTCAAATCCGGAATAGGCACCGGCGAGGATCGAGGGAATCGCGAGCACCACGAGCGCGATGAACGGGGCGGTGAGACCGATGCCGACACCGAGGGCGATGAGGATGAGCAGGCCGAGGGTCGGCAACGCCCGGATCCCGCCGGAGAGTGCGATCGCCGCCGCCCGGCCCCGACCGGTGTGGCCGATGGCGTAGCCGAGCGGAATCGCGATGAGGGCGGCGATCAGCACGACGCCGAAGCTGATCACGAGGTGTTCGACGATGCGCGTGTCGATGCCGTTCTCGCCGCCGTAGTGGCTCGGGTCGAGAATCCAGGCGATCGCCTCGACGAAGAAGTTCATGCGGTCGCCGCCCGTCTGGCCCGGCGGCCGGGGCGCCCGGTGCGAGCCGTCGCGTTAGCGCGACCCCACGGCATGAGGAGCCGGCCGATCTGCACGAGCAGGGCATCCACCAGCAGGGCGATGGCGATCACCACGACGATGCCGGTGAGGATCTCGGCGACGATGCCACGCTGGAAGCCGTCGGTGAAGAGGATGCCGAGGCTCGGGATGCCGAGCACCGCGCCGACGGTGGTGAGGCTGATGGTGCTCGCCGCGACGACCCGGATGCCGGCCAGCAGCACGGGCCCGGCGAGGGGAAGCTCGACGCGCCAGAACCTGCTCCAGCCCGAGAAGCCCATCGCCGTGGCCGACAGCTGGATGTCCGAGTCGACCGACTCGAGACCGTCGGCGGTCGAGCGCGCCATCAGGGCGACCCCGTACAGGGTGAGCGCGATGACCACGTTGATCGAGTCCCGCAGCCCGGTGCCGATGAGCGCCGGGAGCACGAAGAAGAGGGGCAGGGAGGGCACGGCGTAGAGCAGCGCGCAGACGGTGAGCAGAAAGCCGCGACTCCAGCGGAACCGGTTCGCCGCCCAGCCGATCGGCACCGAGATGACGAAGCTGAGCACGATCGGCGGCAGGGCAGTGGCCAGGTGCTGGAGCGTGAGCTGCCAGACCTGGGGAAGGTTGTTGACGATCCAGTTCACGCCGGTGTTCCGTCCGGACCGGGCACCAGCACTCCCGCCGCGCGGCCCTCGGTGTCCACCAGGATCTGCCCGCGCGGCGTCTTGCGAATGCTCAGGGCGCGCTTGCCCTTCTCGGCGCCGATGAAGTTCGCCACGAACTCGTTCGCCGGGTCGGAGAGGATCTCAGTCGGGGACCCGACCTGGGCCACCCGTCCTCCGGTCTCCAGGATCACGACCTGGTCGCCCAGCAGGAACGCCTCGTCGATGTCGTGGGTGACGAACACCACGGTCTTGTCGAGCTCACGCTGAAGGCGGATCAGCTCGACCTGGAGCTCGGCCCGCACGATGGGGTCGACGGCGCCGAATGGCTCGTCCATGAGCAGGATGTTCGGGTTGGCGGCGAGACCCCTGGCCACCCCGACGCGCTGCTGCTGCCCCCCGGAGAGCTGGCTGGGATAGCGGTCGGCGAGGGAACGGTCGAGGCCGACGGTGTCGAGGAGGGTGAGCGCCTGCTCGCGCGCCTGCTTCCTCGGCACTCCGTTGAGCACCGGAACCGTGGCGACATTGTCGATGACCTTGAAGTGCGGCAGTAGACCGGAGTTCTGCATGACGTAGCCGATGCGCCGTCGCAAGGCGACCGGCTCGAGACTCGAGGTGTCTTCACCGTCGATCTCGATGCGCCCGGACGTCGGGTCCACCATGCGGTTGATCATGCGCAGCAGGGTGGTCTTGCCCGAGCCCGACGACCCCACGAGCACCGTCGTCTTGCGGGAGGGCATCACGAGGCTGAAGTCTTCGACAGCAACCGTGCCATCCGGAAACTGCTTGGAGACGTTGACGAACTCGATCATCGGGGCGGCTCATTCCTCGTGGGCTACACGAATCGACACTTGCCGGACGCTTTCTAGCTAAACACTATTCGGCGCCGCCGTCATTCCCGACTGGTCAACATTACGAATTCGAGACAGAAGGTGCGAGCCGGCACCGATGGCTCAGGAGTTCGTGGCCTCCCCGTAAAACCCAGCGAGGTAGCTGTGGCAGATCGAGCGAGCCTCGTCGACGTAGCGGTCGTCTTCGGTGGCGTTGACCGAGAAGGCGCGCGAGAAGAGGGCGTCGATGATGTCGATGACGACCGTCGTGCGCACCGCGAGATCGTGATCGTCGGCGAGCCCGAACCGCCCGGAGAGAGCGGCAGCCACCACACCGGCGTACATCGCGCTTCCCGATCGGCCCGCCGGGTCCGGCTTGAGATCGAGCACGTCACCGAAACGCAGGGACCGGAAACCCGGAATCGTACGGAAGGCGTCGATCAGGTCGTCGAAGACGCCGTCGATGGCGTCCTGCCAGGTGAGACGGGCCGGGTCGAGGAGCGTCTGCTGGGTGCGCTCGATGCGGTCGCGGAGAAAACGGGCGCTCAGGCCCTGCAGAACGACAATGCGGTCCGGGAAGTAGCGGTACACGGTTCCGATCGACGCACCGGCGCGTTCGGCCACGAGAGCGGTCGTCAGCCGCTCGTAGCCGATCTCGTCGACGACCGCCGCGGCGGCGTCGAGCAGGCTCGCAATCCTCGCGGTGCTGCGTGCCTGCACCGGCTCATTTCGGAGTAGCGTCGCACCTTCCGGTACGGGGTGTGTCGGGTCAACGGCGTCCAATGCAACTCCCTTTCAAGTCGACTCGCATCATATCGTGCCCCCGTCGCGGGGGCGCGGCTATTTTCGACTCGAGCCCAAAGATCGTGGAAGAATCTCAGATTGCCGTACTACTCCCATTTCGGCAATGTGACAAGTCCCCAGTTCTTGCTCCGCACCGCCGATCAGGGGATCGGAGCCGAGACGTGAAAGACTTGCCGAATGGCCAGGACCCGAAAGACGCTGGCAGGCGCGTCCAGTGCCGAGCCGATCATCCATCTCGCGGCGCGAGCCGAAGACGCGATGCACGAGTTTCGAGAGAAACGGGCGCGCAAGCGAGGCCACACGCCGACCGTCATCCCCTACACCGGCTACGGCGCTCCGGGCTGGGTTCGCGTGCTCTGCCGGGTGCTGCTGACCAAGCCGACGCCGGACGGCGGGATCCGCTACAAGAAGATCCGCGGCTGGCGAAGCTTCACCAGCGTGCCCGTCAACGACGTGGCCGTGACCATCGACATCGGCGGAACCAGCCAGCGGGTCGTCGCCGACCGCGGCGGAGTCGTCGACACGGTGATCAGGGTCGATCTGGCACCGGGCTGGCACACGATCGCCATCCACACCGACGACGCCGAGATGGTGGAGGCCCCCGTCTTCATCGTCGACCCGAGCGTCGATGTCGGCATCATCTCGGATGTGGACGACACCGTCATGGTCACCGCCCTCCCCCGGCCGCTCCTCGCGGCCTGGAACACCTTCGTGCTCGACGAGCACGCGCGTCGGCCGGTCCCCGGAATGGCCGTGCTGTACGAGCGCCTCACCCGCGCGCACCCGGGGACCCCCGTGTTCTACCTGTCGACCGGTGCCTGGAACGTGGCGCCCACGCTCTCCCGGTTCCTCTCCCGCAACCTCTATCCGCCGGGCCCGTTGTTGCTCACCGACTGGGGCCCGACCCACGACCGCTGGTTCCGCAGCGGCCGGGCCCACAAGGTCGAGACGCTCAGCCGGCTGGCCGACGAATTCCCCGACGTGCGCTGGCTGCTCGTGGGCGACGACGGGCAGCACGACGAGGAGATCTACGGCAACTTCGCCATCGCGCATCCCGAAAACGTCACCGGCATCGCGATTCGGCAGTTGTCCAACAGCGAGGCGGTGCTGGCCGGCGGGCGCAGCAAGGGCGAAGAGACCGCCCACACGAGCGCGCCGTGGGTCTACGCGACCGACGGAGCCGGTCTCGCGGAGCGACTCGAGGATCTCGGACTGCTCTAGCGCGGACGTCTGCTGCCAGAACCGACTCATCTCCGGCCGGCACCCGGCTGGCTCGGCTGGAGAAGCGGACTACGGCCGCATCGCTAACGCCAGGCGGTCGGCCCGGCGGAGCCGGCCCGATAGGAGTCGAGCGGCACCGCATTCTTGCGCCAGGCCGCGAGCACCGGGGCGACTATCCGCCAGCACTCCTCCACGGCATCCGCCCGCACCGAGAGCGTCGGGTCGTCGGAGAGGATGCCGTGCAGCACCTCGCCATACGGCGCCATCTCGCCCGCCGCGAAGTTGACGTCGAGGCTCACCCGGTCGATAGTGAACGGATTGCCCTCGCCGTTGATGTTGAGATCGAGTTCGATGCTGTCCGGGTTGAGCGAGATCCGCAGGCGCGCCGGACCCGGATTGCCGGTGAACCCGTACGGCCGGTGCGGAACGTCCTTGAAGGTGAGCACGATCTCCTGCCGCTTGTCGGCGAGCGCCTTGCCCGACCGCAGGTGGAAGGGCACCCCGGCCCAGCGCCAGTTCTCGATGCCCACCGTGACCTCCGCGAGGGTCTCGGTTGAGAGGTCCGGATTCACGCCCGGCTCCTTGTCGTAGGCGGGGATCTTGTGGTCGTCGATCGAGCCCGCCCCGTAGCGCGCGCGTCGGCTCCCGGTCGCGGCATCCCCGTCCCACACCCTCGTCGCCCTCAGAACCTGCGTCATCGCCCCGCGGAGGTCGTCCGCGTCGAGGCTCGACGGGGGCTCCATCGCCACGATCGCCATCACCAGCAGGAGGTGGCTCTGGATCATGTCCACGAGCGCCCCCGCCTTGTCGTAATAGCCGGCGCGGCCCTCGAGGGCGAGGGTCTCATCGAAGCGGATGTCGACCCGCTCCACGTGCTCCGAACTCCAGACCTGCTCGAAGATCCGATTGGCGAAACGCAGGCCGAGCAGGTTGAGCACTGTCGACTTGCCGAGAAAGTGGTCGACCCGGTGAATGTGCTTCTCGGGCACGAGCTTGATGAGTTTGCGATTGAGGGCCTGGGCGCTACGGAGGTCGGTGCCGAACGGCTTCTCCAGCCCGAGAACCGTTCCCTTCGGCACGCCGACGGTTCGCAGGGCCGCGCACGCCGCGATGGTGACCTTCGGAGGCAGCGCGAAGTAGAGGGCAGGCACACCGGTCACGCTCGCGAGGATGCGGCGGAGGTCGGCCGGGTTGGTCACGTCGGCCTGCAGGTACCGGGTCTCGCGCGCCACGGCAGTGGCTCGCGGGCCGGTGGCCTCGCCTGCCGCGAACGAGTCTGCGACGCGAGCGCGCCACTCGTCGTCGGTCATCTCGTCGAATCCCACGCCGATGAGCCGCAAGTCGTGCCCGCGATCCGCGTCGAGAAGTTGCCCGAGCCCCGGGAGAAGAAGCCGCTTCGCGAGGTCTCCCCCCGCTCCGAGGATGACCAGGGTGCCGATGCCGTCTACCATCCCGACAGGCTACCTCTGGGAGGATGACTGAATGCCCATGCACATCGAGGACTATGCCCTGATCGGCGACTGCCACACCGCCGCCCTCGTCGGCCGGGACGGCAGCATCGACTGGCTGTGCCTCCCCCGCTTCGACTCCCCGTCGATGTTCGGCGCACTCCTCGGTTCTGAGGACCAGGGCCGCTGGCTGCTCGCCCCCGCCGACCGGGTGCTCGAGACCAGCCGACACTACCTCGAGGACACCTTTGTGCTGATCACCCGCTGGGTGACCGAGACCGGCGAGGTGGAGGTCACGGACTTCATGCCGATCGGTGACCGTCGGGCCGACGTCGTGCGCCGGGTGCGCGGCATCACCGGTTCGGTGCGCATGGTGGAGGATGTGCGCATCCGTTTCGCCTACGCCGAGGCGATTCCCTGGGTGCGGCAGGTTCACGAGGCGGGCGGGCCGGCGCTGCTCGCTGTCGCCGGACCCGACGCCGTGGTCCTTCGCGGGCCCAAGCTGAGTCCGAGGGACCACTCGCACGCCGCCGAGTTCACGGTGTCGGCCGGGGAGACCGTGAACATGACCCTCACCTGGTTCCACGCGCACCGCGAGCCGCCGGCACCGCTGGAGGTCGACAAGCGCCAGGCAGAAACCGAGAAGTGGTGGCAGGAGTGGGCGTCGATGTGCATCGCGTCGCCGCACTATCACGAACAGGTGCACCGCTCGCTGCTCGTGCTGCGGGCCCTCAGCCACGCGGAGACGGGCGGCATCGTCGCGGCCGTGACCACGAGCCTTCCCGAACAGTTCGGCGGCAGCCGCAACTGGGACTATCGCTACGTCTGGCTGCGGGACGCGTCGCTCACGCTCGACGTGCTTCTCGGCCACGGGTTCGAGCAGGAGGCGGACGCCTGGCGCAACTGGCTCCTGCGGGCGGTGGCCGGCGACCCCGGCGACATCCAGATCATGTACGGTCTCTCCGGCGAACGCCGACTCTCCGAGTGGGAGGTGCCGAGCCTGCCCGGCTACCACGGCGCGTCCCCGGTGCGGGTCGGCAACGACGCGTGGCGCCAGTACCAGGGCGACATCTTCGGCGAGGTGATGCTCGCCCTGCAGTCGGCACGAAGAGTCGGGCTCAATGAGACCAAGTTCTCCTGGCCGTTGCAGCGCGCGCTCATGTCCTTCATCGAGGACAACTGGAGCCGGCCGGACAACGGGATCTGGGAGATCCGGGGGGCCAAGCAGCACTTCACCCACTCCCGCGCCATGGTCTGGGCGGCCTTCGACTGCGCCGTGCGCGCGGTACGGGAGTCGGGCCTCGACGGTCCGGTCGAACGCTGGGAGCGGCTCCGCGACGTGATCCGCGAGGAGATCGAGACCGAGGGCTTCGACGAGAAGCGCAACACCTTTACGCAGTACTACGGCGGAACCAGTGTCGACGCCTCGCTGCTGCTGCTCTCCCAAATCGGTTTCATCGCCGCGGACGACCCCCGCATGCTCGGCACGGTGGCGGCGATCGAGCGCGAGCTCCTGCACGACGGGCTCGTGCTCCGCTACCTGACCCAGAGCGGTGTCGACGGCCTCCCGGCGGGCGAGCATCCGTTCCTCGCCTGTTCGTTCTGGCTCGTCGAGCAGTACGCCCGCAGCGGCCGCCTCGACGACGCCACCGAGCTGATGGACCGCCTCGTGGCCCTGTGCAACGATGTCGGCCTGCTCAGCGAGGAGTACGACGTGAAGGCGAAGCGGCACGCGGGGAACACCCCGCAGGCCTTCTCGCACCTCGCCCTCGTGCGCGCTGCCGACGCGATATCCGCGGCGATCGACACGGTTGCGCGGGTCAGCCAGCCGGGGTGAGGTGCTCGGCGAAGAAGTCGTCGATCCGCCGCCACGCGTCAGCCGCCGCCTCCGGGTTCGGCCCCGCTCCGATTATCCGCTTGAGGGCGAAACGCATGATCGGCGGTCCGGTCTCCTCCTCGTTGAGGAAGGCGTGACCGGCCTCGGGGTACTCCTTCACATCGTGCGGAACGCCGAGCCTCGTCAGAGCGCCGTCGAGCCGCGCCGCCGCGCCCCTCAGCGACTTGTCCGTGCCGCCGTAGCTTCCGATGATCGGGCAGGCCCCGGCGAGCGCGGCGTCTATCTCCTTGGGCAGCCTGCCGTAGTTGGCCGAGGCGGCGTCGAATCCCTTCGTCGCGGCGACGAGGGCGAATCCTCCCCCCATGCAGAACCCGATCACGCCGACGGCCCCGGTGCAGTCGACTCGCGCGATGAGGGCCTGCCGGGCAGACTCGATGTCGGCGAAGGCCTTGCCCTCGCCCGCGGTCAGGGCCCGAAAGGTCTCGGTGAGGCACTTGCGGGCGCCGCCGTTGGTGAACAGGTCGGGCATGAGCGCGAGATAGCCCGCATCCGCCATGCGCTGGGCTTGTCGGCGCATCACGTCGTTGATGCCGAACGCCTCGTGCACCAGCACCACCCCCGGCCACGGGCCGGGGCCCGCCGGCACCGCGAGCACACCGGTGAGGCCGGGACTCGCCCCCTGCACGGTGGGGATGTCGATGGTCTGCGCCTCGGCGGGGTTCGGCATGGGTCCTCCTGTGCCAGCAGTCTAGGCGTCCCGCCCCGGCGATCCCCGCGCGGGCGGCCGACGACAAGTCGGCGACCCCCGGAGGGATCCTCGTCGCGGTGCGACTTTTGACACAACCGTGCCCCCAAACTGGGGCGGTCCTCGGCTTGACCCCAGTAAAGGGGGCTGATAGCTTCATTTTTGCCGACCTCATGTCCCCCTAAAGACGGACAGGACGGCACTGTTCGTGTAACCCGACACGAATCGTTCCTTACCCGAAAGGAACAGCCAGATCATGATCGCTGCTCTTGTCGCCGTGCCCGCGGCGACGGTTGCTTTCACGCTGCCGCTAGTGCTCACGGTCGTCTTGGCGACCGTGGCACTAGTCGGCATCGCGATCGCGGTCAGGCGCCTGCGCCGTACCGGGCGGTTGACCCCCGTCAAGCTGCTCGCCAGTGGAGTGTCGGCGGCAGGCGTCCTCGTGAGCGCGCTGCTGATCAGCGTCGCTCTCGGCAGCGCGACGGCAGCGTCGGCGACCGGCGACCCGACGCCGGTCGTGACCGTGCCGACAGATACGGTGCCGAACGATCTCCCGGGACTTCAGCTCCCCACCGAATAGCGCGACCGAGGCAGTCCCCGCCTGAGTCCCGGCCCTCCGCCCGAGCGATACTGTGGAGGGATGCGATTGATCGTCTCGCTTCGAGCATCCTCTCGCAGCCCCATCCTGCAGGTGTTGAAGACCTCCGTCGCCGCGATCGTCGCCTGGCTGCTCTGCGTCCTGCTGCTCGGCCAGCCCCTGCCGATCTTCGCCGCGATCGCCGCCCTGCTCGTGGTGCAGCCGAGCGTGAACCAGTCCCTGGCGAAGGGAATCGAACGCAGCGTCGGCGTGGTCTTCGGAGTGCTGCTCGCCTATGGCGCCGGTGCCCTCTTCGGCCACTCGAGCTGGATCGTGCTCGGCATCATCGTGGTCTCGCTTCTCCTGGCGTGGGCGCTGCGGCTTTCCCCCGGGTCGGCCAACCAGATCCCGATCAGCGCGATGCTCGTGCTCGCCATCGGCGTGCAGACGCCCGGCTACGCCGCGAACCGCATCATCGAGACGGTGATCGGCGCCGTCGTCGGCCTCGCCGTCAATGCCGCCATCGTGCCGCCGGTGCTGCTGACCCCGGCGCACGACGCGGTGCAGTCCCTCGCCACCCAGGTCGCGGCATCCCTGCGTGCGCTCGCCCTGTCGCTGCGGCAACCCCAGGACGCCACTGAACTCGCCGCGATCCTCGAGGGGGCCCGGGCGCTGAGGACGCTCAGGGACTCGACCGGCGACGCGCTCGATCGCGCGGAAGAGAGCCTCATGCTCAACCCGCGCCGCGGCCGGCATCGGTCTCTGCTCGAGCACGACCGCGACTTGCTCGCCATCCTGTCCCCCCTGGTGACCCGGGTGATCGGCATGGCGAGGGCCCTCCACGACCGGTACGACTCGGAGCTCGTGCACGATCCGGTCGCCGCCTCGATCGGCATCGAACTCGACCGGGCGGCCCACGACCTGGAACTGCTCGCCCGGCCGCCCCGATCCCTCCCCCCGCTGACCGCCCCGATCACGGCGGAGCTGCCGGCGCTCACGGCCCCGCTCGTGGTGGCCACTCCCGATTCGCAGCACTGGATTCTCGTCGGCTCCCTGCTCGAGGACCTTCGACGCGTTCGCGAAGAGATCATTGGAGCCGAAGAATGACCATCCGCCTCGTCGACCGGTACTCACCGCACGAGTTGATCACCGACGCGGCCGACCTGGCGCTCGTCAGCACCACGGTGGCGAGCCCGCTCGGCACCTGCGTGGCGCGCCACGTCGCCCGGAGGACCTCCACCCGGGCGACGATCTTCCTGCACGGCGCGGCGGGCTCTTGGACCACGTGGACTCCCCTGCTGCAGACCGCCGCCGGGCTCGGTGTGGATCTCGGCGACGTCGTTCTGCTCGACCTGCCGGGCTGGGGCGACGCCTCGCTCTCGAGCGACCGTGCCGACCAGACCGTGATCGCCGTGTGCAGCCTCGTCAAGGACATGGCGGAGGAGCTCGGCTACACCGAGTGGGACCTCGTCGGACACTCCCTCGGCGGATTCATCGCGCTGCACATGGCCTCGATCTGGCCGCAGTGCGTGCTCTCGGTCGGAATCGTGTCCGGCACCACCTTCTCCACCATCCGAAGCGTCGAACACCCCGTACGCAACTTCGCCGAGCTCCCCGGTTTCACCATGCTCTGGCGGGTCATGCAGTTTCTCGCCGCCATCGGACCGGCCGGCCCGGCCATCGTGCGCGGATTCCACGCCATCGGGCTGCTGCGCCCGGCGACGTTCCCGCTGTTCCGCCACTGGACGAAGGTGCCGAGGTCGCAGATGCTCGCCCTCGCCGAGGAGGTTCGCCCGCGCTCGTTCGCCTCCGCCGCGGAGGTCACCCGCGGATACGACGCCGAGGGCATGTGGGCCGCCATCGAGTGCCCGGTGCGCGCGATGAAGGGCGACCGCGACGTGTTCGTCACGCAGTCCGACCTCGACGAGCTCGGCCGCCTCCTGCCGTCGAGCGTTCGCACCGTGGTCGCCGATTGCGGCCACTTCGGCGCCGTCGAGCGTCCGGTCGACGTTCTCGTGGCCCTCGGCTACCTCGACGCCTGACCGCTCGGGGTCACTCCGGCTGCAGCTCGAGCCAGGTGAGGCTCGCGAACTCCTCGTGGCTGAGCCCGAGCCCCTCCGGCGACTCCGCGACCCTGGTGCGGAGCGTATGCGCGTCCGTGCCCTCCCGCGTCACGACGTCCACGCCGGCCGGGGAGAAGAGGCTCTTGGCGAAGCGGATGACGACTATGGTCGAATCCTCGCTCACCCCGGTCACCGACCAGCGGCTCGACGTGACCGCGAGCAGGCCCCTGCCGCGCCAGCGGAACCCGTCGCCGCGCCACCGGTCGACCCCGACCAGGCGTTTCTCCCGGCCGTCCGGCGTCGTCCACTCGACGGTGTCGCGGAGGGCGAGCGGGTGAGTCCTGGCGAGCTCGTAGGTGAAGGTGGGAGACAATCGATCGCCGCTCAGCCAGAGGGGGAAATTGGTGGCCCCGATCCGCCAGGTTCCCGGGAGCAGGCGCGTAAGTGAGACTTCGTCTGGAGCGCTGGGCATACCCCAAACCTAGCCGCACTGGCTGGGCGTACCGTTGACGCATGCGAGCGATATCGATCCCCCTGCCCGGCGGCCCGGAGGCGCTCACCCTCGGTGAACACCCCGACCCGGTCGCCGGGCCGGGGCAGGTGCTCATCGAGGTGGCCGCGGCCGGCGTCAACCGGGCGGACATCTCCCAGCGACTCGGCCACTACCCGTCGCCGCCCGGCACCTCCCCGCTGCCGGGAATGGAGGTCTCCGGCACGATCGTCGGGCTCGGCCACGGCGTGGCCGGCCGCACGATCGGCGACCGGGTCTGCGCGCTCCTGCCGAGCGGCGGGTACGCGAGCCTGGCCGTGGCGGAGGCCACTCTGCTGCTCGACGTGCCGGATTCGATGGACCTGGTGGATGCCGCCGGCCTCCCGGAGACCCTGGCCACTGTCTGGTCGAACGTCTTCATGCTCGCCGGGCTTCGGGCCGGCGAGACGCTGCTCGTGCACGGCGGCTCGAGCGGCATCGGCACGACGGCGATCCAGCTGGCCAGGGCACACGGCGCTCTCGTCGCCACCACGGCGGGCACGGACGAGAAGCTCGCCGCCTGCGAACGGCTCGGCGCCGAGATCCTGATCAACTACCGAACCGAGGACTTCGTCGAGCGTCTTCTCGACGCCACGGACGGCAGGGGCGCCGACGTGATTCTCGATGCGATCGGGGGTGCATACCTCGACCGCAACCTCAACGCGCTTGCGCCGCGCGGGCGCCTGGCGATCATCGGCAACCAGAGCGCCGCGCGGGGAACCGTGGACGTGCGCACCCTGATGAGCAAGTGGGCGACGATCCACGGCAGCACCCTCCGAGCCCGGCCGACCGAGGAGAAGGCCGAGATCATGGCCAGCGTGCGCGAGAACGTGTGGCCGTACGTCGTCGCCGGCCAGGTGGTCCCCGTGATCGACCAGCGGATCCCCCTCGCGGAGGCCGCCCGCGCGCACCGGCGGCTCGAGGCATCCGAGCACATCGGAAAGCTGCTGCTCATCCCCTGAAAAGGCTCGACCGGGCCAGCCCATACGATGGGGGAATGCCCAGCAAGCTCGCCGCGCTCGCGCGCTCAACGCACCCGGGGCCGTCGCTCGCGGTGAGCGTCGTCGCGGTCGTGCTGGGCATCGGGCTCGGCCTCGACGCGGCGCGACTCGCGCTGCTCGCGCTCGCCTTTCTCGCGAATCAGTTCTCGGTCGGGCTCAGCAACGACTGGCTGGACGCCGAGCGGGACCGCACGGTCGGGCGAACCGACAAGCCAGTGGCGCTCGGGCTGGTGAGCACGGGCACCGTGCGTGCCGCGGCCTTCGCGTGTGCCGCCCTGGCGATCCTGATCAGTCTCGCCCTCGGGCCGGCGACAACCGTGGCTAACGTCGTCTTCCTCGCCTGCGGATGGACGTACAACGCCGGGCTCAAGAACACCGCATTCTCGGTGCTTCCCTACGCCGTCGGGTTCGGCACCATCCCCCTCATCGTCTCGCTCGCCCGCCTTCCCCCGGCGATCGCGGCTCCCTGGGCGATCGGCGTCGGGGCCCTGCTCGGGGTGGCCGCGCACTTCGCCAACGTGCTGCCCGACCTCGACGACGATCGACGCACGGGCGTGAGCGGACTCCCCCATCGACTGGGTCGCCGGGCGTCCGGCGTCGTGATCACCCTGGCACTCGCCGCGGCCGGCATCCTGGCCTTCCTGGGGCCGACCGGGGACCGCTCGGTGCTCCAGTGGGTCGGGCTCTCCGCCACGCTGCTGCTCGCCGCGGGAGTCGCCGTGGCGCTCCGCCGCCCGCCGACCAGGCTCCTCTTTCAGCTGATCATCGCCGCGGCGCTCGTCAACGTGGTGGTGCTGGCCTTCAGCGGCGAGCGCCTCCTGCTCTGACCCCGGCCGATTATTCCGGTTGCGCCAGCCCCTCCGGAGATGCCACTGCCGTGGCCGCCGCCGGATGCGGCAAATTGCGGATGCCGAGGCCGGACACGATTCCGCCGGTGAACAGCAGGCCGGCGGTGACGATCATTCCCCGGTGGAAGCCGTCGACGTCGAGCAGCGGTCCGATGATCAGGCCCAGCATGGCGATCGCGATGAGTCCGGCGACCCTCGACACCGCATTGTTGATCGCCGATCCGATGCCCGCCTGCCGCTGGTCGATGGACCCCAGGATGGCGCTCGTCAGCGGGGCGACCGTGATCGTGAGCCCGATTCCGAACAGGATCACGCCCGGCAGCACATCCGTCCAATAGTTCGGCGACGCCCCCATCCGCAGGAAGTAGAGGAAGCCGAGGCCGCCGATGATGGGGCCGACCGTCATGAAGATCCTCGGGCCGAAGCGGCCGGCCAGCGCACCGATGTACGACGAGAACAGGATGCTGATGATCGTCACCGGCAGGATCGCGACCCCGGCGACGGTCGCCTTGTAGCCGCCAACCTGCTGCAGGAAGACCGCGAGCAGGAACCCGCCGATGGAGAGCGCCCCGTAGATCGCCGTCGTGGCGACGTTGCCCACGGCGAAGTTGCGCACCCGGAACAGACCGAGCGGCACCATCGGCTGTTTCGCCACGCTCTCCCGCCAGAAGAAGGCCGCGAGCGCGAGCACGCCGAAGGTCATGGGCAGGTAGATCGCGGGACTCGTCCAGCCGTATCGACCCTGCTCGATGAGCGCGAACACCGGCAGTCCGAGCCCGAACACCCCCAGGATCGCGCCGAGCCAGTCGATCGACACGCCGGGTTCGCGCTCGTCCTTCTGCTTGAGCACGAAGAGCAGCCACAGCGTCACGGCTATCGGCAGCACGTTGATGGCGAACACGTAGCGCCAGGAGAACAGGTCAACGAAGATGCCACCGAGCAGGGGGCCGGCGATGAACGCGGCGCTCGTCCAGGCCGTCCACGATCCGATGGCTTTCGCCTGCTCCGGGCCGCGGAAATTGGACAGGATGATGGCGAGCGAGCTCGGCACCAGGAGCGCCCCGGCCACCCCCTGGAGTCCCCGCGCCACGATCAGCACCTCCGCGGTGGGCGCGAGGGCGCAGAGCAGCGACGCGACGCCGAAGCCGGCGAGCCCCCAGCGCAGCACGATGATGCGGCCGAAGACGTCGGAGAGCGACCCGGCCACGAGGATAAGGGAGCCGAGGGTGATCAGGTACGCGTCGACGACCCACTGCTGGGTGCTCAGGCCCCCGCCCAGCTCACGCACGATGGCCGGCAGCGCGACGTTGATCACCGAGCCGTCGAGGAAGGCGACGAAGGAGGCAAGGACCGCGATGGCAAGAACGAGTCGCTGGTGCTTCTGCATGGCTTCTATTCTGGTGTCTACTCGGCGTCGAGCACACGGTCGATGGCGTCGAAGAGCTCCCGCGAGCCGAGCGGCCGGAAGTGCCCGACCATCGAAAGCTCGATGTTCGTCGCCCCGTCGAGGCGGCTGCCGCCCGGGATGAGCGGATCGCGGCGGCTGAAGATCGAGGCGATATGCCGGTTCACGTCCCGGTTGGCGGCGAGGGCGGCGAGCGTGCTGTCGGTGGGCGCGAACGCGCGAAGGGTGGCGCTCGGGGCGAACCGGGCGAGCGGAGAGCCGGCGAATGGGCTGTTCACGGCGATGAGCCGGTCTATTCTGCCGGAGACGTCGTCGATGGTCATCATGTGCTTGGCGATCAGCCCGCCCTTGCTGTGGGCGATGACGATCACGCGGCGAAGGTCGTGCTCGTCCAGGTAGCGCTGCGCGACCGCGGCGGAGTCCGGGATGGTGAGGCGGTTGTATCCGAGGTCGGCGACCACATGGATGGGGTGCCCCCGAGCGTGCAGGCGGTCCGCCACGGGGCGCAGGAAGTGCCACGTCTCGTACACCCCCGGCAGCAGGAGCACCGGCGCGAGTCGGCCGCCGAGGTACCGGTCGGCGCTCTTTCGGCGGAACAGGTGCCCGAACTGCGTGCGGGCCTGGTACAGCCGGTCGGCGACGAAGGCGCCCAGGTCCCGCGCGGTGATCACGAGCGTTCGCCTCCCTTGGTCGTCGACGATGGCGTTTCTTCGCACTCTACGCTCGAGCGTGCGTCCCCGATGCCCGGGGCCGCGAGACTAGATCATCCCGATCGCGGTCACGCGCACGACGGCGAGCCCCGCCGCGTTCGATTCGGCGAGGTCGATGGTGGCCGAGATCCCCCAGTCGTGGTCGCCGGCCGGGTCGTCGAAGATCTGCCGCACCGTCCAGGTCTCCGCGCCCTCCTCCACGATGAGCATCGCCGAACTGCGCGCGTCCGCCCCTGTGCCGAGGGCGTTGTGGGCGTCGAAGTAGTCGTCCATGGCGTCTCCCCAGGCGTCGGCATCGAAGCCGGCCGCGGCATCCAGCTCCCCCAGCTCCGGGTAGTTCTCGAGGGCGGCGAGCTGCACCCGCCGGAAGAGCTCGTTGCGCACGAGGATGCGGAACGCCCGAACGTTGGTCGTGACGTTGTGCGGGGCCGGCGGGAGCGCCGCCCTCTCGACCCCCACCGCGGCGCTCGGGTTGATGAGCTCCTCCCACTCGTCGAGCAGGCTCGAGTCGACCTGGCGCACGAGCTCGCCGAGCCACTCGATCAGGTCGAGCAGCTCCTCGGTCTTGGCCTCGTCCGGAATCGTCTGCCGCGCGGCCCGGTAGGCGTCGGAGAGGTAGCGCAGAACGAGTCCCTCGGAACGGTTGAGCTTGTAGAAGCCGATGAAGTCATTGAAGGTCATCGCGCGCTCGTAGAGGTCGCGCACCACCGACTTGGGGCTCAGCTCGAAGTCGCCCACCCACGGCTGGGAGGCGCGGTAGCGTTCGAAGGCCTGGCCAAGAAGCTCCTCGAGCGGCATCGGATGCCGGATCTCCTCGAGAAGCTCCATGCGCTGGTCGTACTCGATCCCCTCGCTCTTCATCGCGGCGACGGCCTCACCGCGGGCCATGAACTGCTGGGCGGACAGCACAGGGCGCGGGTCGTCGAGGGTCGCCTCGAGCACGGAGATCATGTCGAGGGCGTAGCTCGGCGACTCCGGCTCGAGAAGGTCGAACACCGCGAGCGCGAACGGCGACAGGGGCTGGTTCAGGGCGAAATTGGGCTGCAGGTCCACCGTCAGGCTGATCGCGCCGCTCGCGTCCTGCTGCACGATCTCGGCCGTTCGCAGGGTGCGGTAGATCGCGAGTGCCTGGCGGGCGAGCTCGAGCTGCCGCGCCCGCGGCTCGTGGTTGTTCTCGATCAGCTCGCGCATCTCGTCGAACGGTTCGCCGCCCCGGCCGATCACGTTGAGGACCATCGCGTGACTCACCTGCATGCTCGAGGACAGCGTCTCCGGCTCGGCGGACACCAGCCGGGCGAAACTCGGCTCGCCCCACGAGACGAAGCCCTCCGGCGCGCGCTTGCGCACGATCCGCTTCACCTTCTTGGGGTCGTCGCCCGCCTTGGCGAGCAGCCTGGCGTTCTCGGTCTCGTGGTCCGGGGCCTGCACCACCACGGTGCCTGCCGTGTCGAACCCGGCGCGTCCGGCGCGGCCAGCGATCTGATGGAATTCCCGCGCGCTCAGCTGCCGCATCTTGGTGCCGTCGAACTTGGTGAGCGCCGTGAGCAGCACGGTGCGGATGGGCACGTTGATTCCCACCCCGAGCGTGTCGGTGCCGCAGATCACCTTGAGCAGCCCCTGCTGGGCGAGCTGTTCGACGAGCCGCCGATACTTGGGCAGCATCCCGGCGTGGTGCACACCGATTCCGGAACGGATGAGGCGGCTGAGGGTTCGGCCGAAGTTGGTGGTGAACCGGAAGTCGCCGATGGCGGCCGCGATCTCGTCGCGCTGATCGCGGGTGGCGATCTTCACGCTCGTGAGGGCCTGGGCGCGCTCGAGCGCGGCGAGCTGCGAGAAGTGCACGATGTAGATGGGCGCCTGGT
This sequence comes from Lacisediminihabitans sp., assembly GCF_043726815.1. NCBI lineage: Bacteria > Bacillati > Actinomycetota > Actinomycetes > Micrococcales > Microbacteriaceae > Lacisediminihabitans > Lacisediminihabitans sp. The sequence goes on along the minus strand of NZ_JAYSJZ010000070.1, from coordinate 92,680 downwards.
TCGTCTGAAGCAGGTCCTCGACGGTCTCGTGCACCGGCGTCGTGGCGTACGAGTAGTGCAGGGGAACCGGCCGGTCGACGCCCACCACGACCGCGGTGTCCCGGCCGTTCCGCTCGCGCAGGTCCTTCGCGAGCCACTCGACGTCGCCGAGCGTCGCCGACATGAGGATGAACTGCACCCGCGGCAGGGTGAGCAGCGGCACCTGCCAGGCCCAGCCGCGATCCGGGACCGAGTAGAAGTGGAACTCGTCCATCACCACCTGGTCGACCGGGGCGTCGGCGCCGTGCCGCAGGGCGAGGTTCGCCAGGATCTCGGCGGTGCAGCAGATGATCGGGGCGTCGGCGTTGACGCTCGAATCCCCGGTGACCATGCCGACGTTCTCGGCGCCGAAGATCTCGACGAGCGAGAAGAACTTCTCCGAGACGAGCGCCTTGATCGGCGCGGTGTAGAAGCTGCGCTTGCCCTGGCTGAGGGCCGCGAAGTGCGCCCCGACCGCCACGAGCGACTTGCCGGTGCCCGTGGGGGTGCTCAGGATGAGGTTGGCGCCGGAGACGATCTCGATGAGCGCCTCGTCCTGGGCGGGATAGAGGCTCAGCCCACGCCCGAGCGCCCAGTCCACGAACGCCGAGTAGACGGCATCCGGGTCATCGCTCGCGGGAATTCTGTCGAGCAGTGCCGTCTCAACCATGGTGGGTGGCGACGAGGCCGTAGACGTGCTCGACGTAGGCCCAGAAACCGTTGACATCGAGGGTGACCGGCACGAGGGCGTTCGGGATCGGGGCGTCGAAGTCCACGACGGTCATGCCGCTGGTGAGCTCGCCCTTGGTCTCCACGTCCACCCTCGCCACGCGCGAGGCGAAGAGGTCTGGACGGGACACGTGCGCGACGGCACAGACATCGTGCACCGCCTGGCCGTCCGGATCGTGGCTGTTGCGGCTCGCGTAGTAGGTGGCGAGCGGCAGGATGAGTTCGTGGGCGAGCGTGCCGAGCCGGGCGAGCCGCTCGACGACGGGGCCGTTCGCGAGGGCCTGGTGGGTGAGGTCGAGGCCCACCATCACCACCTGCCAGTCGCCGTCGAACACCACGCGGGCGGCCTCCGGGTCGGCGTAGATGTTGAACTCGGCCGCCGGAGTCGCGTTGCCGCGAGTGAACGAGCCGCCCATGATCGTGAAGGATGCGGCCCAGCGGGCGATCGCGGGCTCCTTCTCGAGGGCGAGCGCGATGTTGGTGAGCGGGCCGGTGGCCACGAGGTGCACCGCCCCCGGCGTGGCGCGCAGGGTCTCGATGATGAAGTCCACGGCGTGCAGCTCGCTCACCGGAATCGTCGCGACGGGCAGGCTGACGGAGCCGAGCCCGGTCTCGCCGTGCACATGGCTGGCCTCGCGCACGTCGCCCACGAGCGGCTTGCGAGCTCCGGCCGCGACCGGCACGGCGCCGAAGCCGAGGTACTCGCGCAGGGCGAGGGCGTTCGCGGTGGTCCGCTCGAGCGACACGTTGCCGCCGACGGTGGTCACCCCCACCAGTTCGAGGTTCGGATCCCCGTGCGCCAGCAACAGGGCGAGCGCGTCATCGAGTCCCGGGTCGCAGTCGAGCAGAATTTTCTTTGCCATGGGTCAACCGTGCCACATCGCGCGGGCGAGGGGGACGATCATCCGGGGGTTCGACTACCCGCGATGCTCTGGCACCACCAGGGGCCGCAGGCCGAGGAGCGGGGACACCACGAGGGCGACGCCGGCCAGGCCAGCCACGATCGCCAGCCACGGGATGACCTCGCCCGGCGCCGCCACGATCAGCAGCCACCACAGCACAGCGACGAGCACGGCCCGCAGCACGAGCCCGCCGATCCAGTGCACCCCGGCGAGTTCGCCGTCCCGGCGCCAGGTGATCTTGCGGCGGTGGTACCGCCAGAGACGGGCGTTGATCCAGAGCCCGATGATCGCGACCCCCGCCACGATCACCACGGTGGCCAGCCAGGACTGCCGGCCGAGCCATCCCAGCCACCCCGTGGTCGGATCGGCCGCGAAGAGGAACGCGAGCACCCTGGTCGCCACCGTGCGAATCGTCTCGGCGGGTGCCGGCAGCACCACCGCGGCGACCGCCACGGCCATCACGAGCAGTCTGTGCAGCCCGAGCGCCTTGATGCCGCGCACGTGCAGGGTGTTGCGAAGCCGCTCGGCCCGCCGGCCGTCGAAGTCCGGGGCGGCGAGGGTGACGTCGGCGCCGTCCGCGGTGCGAGTGCTGGACGACGGTTCGAGGTCGAGAAGCAGGCGCGCCACGGGGTCGATCACCTGCGGGATGTTTGAGGAGTACGACTGGTGGTCGGTGAACGGCAGGGCCGTGTTGTGCACCGGATGCTCCTCCGGCCCGCACGCGCTGCCGGTGACCCCCACGTCTTCCGTCACCCGAAGACCCGGGAGCACCTTCCAGCGATAGCTCTGCCGCCACCGTTCGATCCTGGCCGCGCTGCTCGTGGAGACCGGGCCGGCCGAGAAGGGGTCCCAGATCGCCCAGAAGTTGAGCCACCGGGTGGGAGGGGCGGATGCCCAGGCCGCCACCGGGTTGAACTCCGGCACCATGGCCATCCGCGGCGCCCCATTGACCGCCCTCACGACCTCGCCGCGCACCCCGTCCGGCCACCGGGACGCGCCCAGCAACGTGATCGCCGCTCCCACGCTCACGAACGCGTCCACCCGAGGAAGCGGCTCCTCGTTCAGGGCGTCGAAGAGCGTGTCGGCGGTGATCGCCGCGCCCTGGGAGTGGGCGAGCACCACGAGCTTCGTGCGGGCGGCGGGGTCGGCCGCCGCGGCATCCAGCGACGCCCTGGCCTTCCGGAGGCTCTCCCGCACGACCCCCCGCATCGCCGCGGCCCGCACCGGGCGCTTGGTCCAGACGGCGACGTCGCCCACGAACTCCACCAGCCCGTCGACTATCCGCTGCAGCAGGTTCTGGAAGATGGGGAAGATCAGCAGGATGCTGAGGGCGGGCAGCAGCGCGGCCACCAGCAGCGAGATCGCGATCACGAGCACCCACATGACGCCCACGGCCAGCCAGGCCAGGGCAAAGGTGAGGACGAGCGGAAGGAGCAGAATCGCGCGCATCGCCGGCGGGGTCGGCGGTCGGCGCAGCTCGGCCAGCTGCCACGCGCCGAGCCGCAGCACTCGAGCGAAATAGGTTCCGAGACGCAGGGTCGTGTGCCAGAGGAAGTCGACTCCCCAGGAGAAGACCTGGCTCGGCTTCATCGGCAGGAAGGCGTCCGCCCAGCGCGCCTCTCTGATGCCGAAGGCGAGATCGCGCTCTCCGCCCTCGAGGTCGGTGTAGAGCACCCGCCCGGAGACGTACTCGTCCTCGTCGCTGGAGTCGGCCTTCACCCGGCCGAAGGTCACCTGATTCTCGGCCGCCGCGCCGGCGAGCCACTGGATGCGTTCGATCAGCGGCTCCGCCCACTCCAGGAGGGTCTCGCTCGAACGCTGGTGCCCCATCCCGTGCACGACCACCACCTCCACGAAGGACGGGACGCGGTCGGACAACTTGCACCTCCCCTGCAGAGGTATTGCGCGATGTCGGTTTCGCGGCGGCGCGAAATCGTGAGCACAGCCTACCCTCGCCGTGATTTCACGGTCGAGTTCACCGTCGAGACGGGCCGAACGGCCGGTGTCGGCCCGGCGGAGCGGCCACTCGCCCCGAGCGGGCGCGGCGGTCGCCCGGGCCCGCCCGGGGCGGCGGTTGGGATGGACCGGGCCGTAGACTTTCCTGAGCCCATGAGTGATTCCCTTCCCCGCAGCATTCCCCCCTCCGACCTCGAGGTGACGTTGCGCGTGCTCGCGACGATGGACACCATCGACGAGGAGCATCCCGACTTCATCGCCGTGCGCCAGGCCACCGCGCGCATGTTCAAGTCGGTGAAGAAGAACCGGAGGCTCGAGAAGCGGGCGGAGATCGCGGATGCCGACCGGGCCGTGGTGGCCAACACCGCCACCGGGGCGCCCGACCGCATCGACGACGAGACCCGCGGCATCCCGCTCGCGATCACCGTGGCCGCCCCCACCGCCGGGACCCTGCTCAAGTCGCGCCCCTGCTACATCTGCAAGAAGCACTACACGCAGGTGGATGCCTTCTACCACCAGCTCTGCCCGGACTGCGCGGCGATCAACCACGCCAAGCGCGATGCCAGAACCGACCTCACCGGTCGCTCCGCCCTGCTCACCGGTGGGCGCGCGAAGATCGGCATGTACATCGCCCTGCGGCTGCTGCGCGACGGGGCGCACACCACCATCACGACCCGCTTCCCGCGCGACGCCGTGCGCCGGTTCGCCTCGCTTCCCGACTCCCACGACTGGCTGCACCGCCTGCGCGTGGTCGGCATCGACCTGCGGGACCCGGCCCAGGTGATCGGCCTCACCGACGCGATGATCGAGGCCGGCCCGCTCGACATCCTGATCAACAATGCCGCCCAGACCGTGCGCCGCTCCCCCGGCTCGTACGCGCCACTCGCGGATGCCGAATCCGCGCCGCTGCCGGATGTGCCGCTTCCCGAGCTGCTTACCTTCGGGCACACGAACGACGCCCACCCGCAGGCGCTCGCGGCCTCGGTCGGCTCCCACCCCATCCTCGCCAATGCCGGCGGTCTCTCGGCGGCCGAGCTCACCGAGCTCGCCCTCGCGGCCGGTTCGTCGTCGCTCGCCCGGCTCGCGGCCGGCACGGCGATCGACGCGGGCGGCCTGGTGCCCGACCACCACGACCAGAACAGCTGGACCCAGTTCGTGCACGAGGTCGACCCTCTCGAGATGCTCGAGGTGCAGCTCGCCAACGTGACGGCGCCGTTCCTTCTCGTGTCGCGACTGCGGCCGGCCCTCGCCGCGTCCCCCGCCCGCCGCAAGTACGTCGTGAACGTCTCCGCCATGGAGGGCCAGTTCGGGCGGGGCTACAAGGGTCCCGGGCATCCGCACACCAACATGGCCAAGGCCGCGCTCAACATGCTCACGCGCACGAGCGCGAAGGAGATGCTCGAGAGCGACGGCATCCTCATGACCAGCGTCGACACCGGCTGGATCACGGATGAGAGACCGCACCCGACCAAGGTGCGGCTCGCCGAGGAGGGCTTCCACGCCCCGCTCGACCTCGTGGACGGGGCGGCGCGGGTCTACGACCCGATAGTGCGGGGAGAGCTCGGCGAAGACGTGAGCGGCGTCTTCCTCAAGGACTACGAACCGGCCGCCTGGTAGCTGGGCTCAGCCCGCGCTGCGCCCCACGATGATGGTCGGCACCTCGATGTTGAGCACGATCGTGTGGCTCACCGAACCGAGCAGCAGGCGGGTGAGCCCTCGCCGGCCCCGGTTTCCGAGCACGAGCATCGCGGCCCCCCGCGACTCCTCGCGAAGCTCCCAGGCCGGCAGGGGGTTGCGCGCGAGCACCCGCCGAATCCGCAGTCCGGGGTTCGCCTTGGCAATCTCCGCGATCGCCGCATCCAGCACCTCTCCGTGCTGGCGTTCGAGCCAGGCGATGAAGTCGTCGTTGGGAACGTAGGCCTCCTGCCAGACCGGTGGATCCGTCCAGACGTGAACGACCGTGAGCTCGGCGCCAAGCCTGGTGGCCTCCGCCGCCGCGACGACGGCCGCCGCCTTCGAGGTCGCGGTCTCGTCCACGCCCACGACGACTCCCGTTCGCGTGTCGTCGACCTCGGTGGGAATGATCGCGATCGGCCCGCGGGCGACCCCACCGAGCCTCGCGCCGATCGACCACGCGAATCTGGCGCTCGGGCCTCCCCGCTCCCGTGTTCCCACCACCAACAGAGTCTTCGGGTTCGAGAACCGGCCGAGTTCCCTCGCCGGTTCTCCGTGCACGACCTCCCCGCTCACCTCCACCCTGGGCGCGGCCTGCGCGAGGCGGGCGACCTCTGCCTTGACGGCTTTCTTCGCCTCCTTGAGCGCGTCCTGCAGCGAGGACGCGTCGTAGTCGCCGGCCGAGTCGTCGACGACGCGCACGATGCGAAGCCGGCCCTTGCGGGACCGTTCGCGGGCCACTGCCCAGTCGAGGGCCACTCTGGCGTGCAGCGAGTCGTTCCAGCCCACCACGGTCTTCTCGTCCATCGGCGCGTCCCTCCCGCTCGGGAAGCCACCCGTCCGGGCGGGACGGGTGGCTCCTTCACCAGAGTGGCTGGCTCGGTTCCCGGCCGGAGGGCCGAAGGTCCCGGGCTATTTCGACGCGGCGGCGATCTCCTTGATCTGCGTGAGAGTCAACGGAACCCAGGCCGAGCTGTCGGGGTTCGACGACGACGCCTCCGGGCTCTCGCCCTGGTTCCACCACTTCGCCTCGAACGGCACGCCGTCGAAGAGCACGCGGATTCCCTTGTCGTATTGGGCCGCCCCCGACCAGTCGGGGTAGGTGCCCGGCGCGAGGGTCGGCACCGGGATCGGCTTCTCGCCCTTGAGCACGGGACCCACGAGGGTCCACGGGGTCTCCCATTCGTTGAGCACCGGGTTGTCCGGCAGGTCGCCGCGGGTCCACCACTTCGCCTGGTAGACATTGCGATGCCAGACGACCTTGGTGCCCTGCAGGTACGACGAGGAGGCCGACCAGATCGCGTACGGGCTCGTCGCCGGGTCGTCCTTCGTCTCGCTCTTGTTCACCGGTTCCGGCGTGGTGACGGTCCCGGCCGACAGGAGCGGCCGTCCCTTGACGCCCGCGCTGAGCAGGTCGGCGAAGCGCACGCCGCCCTGGCGGATGCCGCTGCAGGCATCCGAGACGAGCTTGAGGGTGACGTAGTTGGAGCCGCAGGTCTTGTCGCGGTTGAGCGACCACATCGAGACCCGGCCGATGCCCTTGTCGCGCGCGAACGCGTTGAGCGACTTGGCCGCCGCGAGGGTGAAGACCTCGCTCTGCACGTCGTTCTGGCCGATCATCGGTGTCGCACCGATCTTGCTCCAGAGCGTCTTGTCCGACAGCCGCGTGCCGGCCTGGCGGTAGAGCACCCCGAGCTGACGCTGGGTCGCCGTGAGCGCCTGGGTCGATCCCGTGAGCTCGCTCGTGCCGGCCTTGAGGCTGCTGCCGTAGTCCATCGTCATGGCGTTGACGCCGGCGAGATCGACGTGCCTGGCGAGCGTGTCGCGCACCGCGGACTGCCCGTCGGTCGCGAGCCCCGCGGGCGAGACCGGCAGCGTCAGCCACACGGCGAGGTTCTTGCCCTGCGAGCGGCGCTGCTTCTGCACCGTCGCGATGGCGGACGCGCGCCGCTGGTTCGCCGCGCTGTCGGCGAGGTTGGCGCCCTCGATGTCGAGGTCGATGGTGGTCACCTTGTACCGGTCGATCACCGAGGCGTAGGCCGCCGCGAGCTTCGACACGTCTGTGCAGGTTGTGGCGAGCTCGTCGTTGGCCAGGCCGCCGAACGAGATGGCGATGTCGCCGCCCTGCTGCTGCAGCCGGGCGATCCGCCGGTCGAGATCGAGCGAGGCCGCCGCGTCGTCGAGCGAGTATGCCGCCCCCCAGCTGGGCGCGCAGTTGTCTCCGGGCGTCGCAACGATGAAGGACAGCACCACGTTCTTGCCGGCCTTGCTCGCCGGGGACTCGAAGGCGAATGTGGGCGTGGCCGTGACATCCGCGTAGCCGGCGAACCAGGCCTCCGGTGAACTCTCGGAGGAGGCCGAGACCCACTGCGCACCGACAAGACCGCCGGCCACGACGCCGGCCGTCACGACGACGGCGACGAGGAGACGGGGTATGGACAATCGACGGGCGCTCATGCTGCCACCTGCCCGTTGGTCGAGGCGGCCTCGGAGGCTCCGACGGAGCGGTGATCCGACCGAAGGGCATCCGGCAGGTCGGCGCCGGGGTGGCCGTGGTACAGCACCGCCCGCCAGTCGATCGGCGCCTCCGTCGGCTGGTCGTCCTTCGCTACCGAACGCCGCGGCTTGTCGACGAAGAGCCAGCCGGTCATGCCGACCCAGACATCCACTATCGAGTTGAGCACACCGATGTACGACAGCGTCGCCCAGGTGGCGAGCACCGCGTTGAAGGCGGCGAACGCGGCGTTGCCCCAGTTCTGTTCGACGATGTCCCGCCAGAGCGTGAACACCGAGAACGCGATGATGAGGTACGGGGCGACCACGTATGGCACCGGCGCCGCCGTGCGGTTCTTCACCTTGGGGGTGCGGGCGAACGGGATCTTCTTGCCGGTGATCGCCTGCTGCAGCGACTTGAGCACGCCGGCGAGGTTCACCGGCAACAGGATGAGGTTGAAGCCGTAGATGCGCAGCACATCGGAGAACCGATAGCCGGCCGAGCGCAGGTCGCTGCCCATGGCGAGGAAGTACGGCAGGGCGGCGAACAGCACGAGCGGGCTCAGCAGCCGCGAGTCGTACGGGTAGGCGAGCAGGAAGACGAGCCCGAAGCTCGCCCACGCGATCGATGCCATGTAGTTGAGGCGAAGCGCGAGCTCGATGCGCGAGATGCGCTGGCCGTTGCGCTTGCGCTCGGCCATCTGGCGCCAGAGCTTGGGCAGGATGAGCAGCCCGCCGTTCGCCCAGCGCCGACGCTGCACGATGAGCGAGCCGAAGTCCGGTGGCGTCGCGCTGTAGCTGAGGCGCTCCGGGTAGTTGACCAGGGTCCAGCCGTGGGTCCCCAGGTCGATGCTCGACTCGGTGTCCTCGATCACGGTGCGGTCCTGCACGTAGCGACGGATCTCGAAACCGCCCACCTGCTCGGTCTCCACGATGTCCTCGAGGGCGCGCTTGCGGATGACGGCGTTCGCGCCCACCCAGAAGGTCGCGCCGAAGTGCGACATCCCCTGGTGCAGGATGTGCTGGAGGTCGGTTGTCGCCCCGGCCAGGCGCTCGATGCGCGTGCCCGCCCCGCGGAACGACGAGTACGGGGTCTGGGTTACGGCCACCCTCGCGTTCTCCGGCTGCTCGAGCAGGTGCACGAGTCGCAGGCAGTAGTCGCGAAGCAGGAGCGAGTCTGCGTCGAGGGTGAGCAGGTACTCGGAGTCCGGCACGTCGAGGTCGCCCACCTCGGAGTCCTCGACCCGTCGGAGAACGGTTCCGTTCGGCGTGCCCTCGTGACGGTAGCTCGCCCCCATCAGGCCGATGTAGGAGTTGAGGTTCATCGCCTTGTTCGCCTCGTGGGACACGGACGCGTACAGCTTGCGCTCGAAGGTGCGAACCTCGGCGCTGAAGGTCCAGGCCAGCCGACGGTAGAGCTCCGTCATCCTGGCCCTGGACGGGGCCGAGCCCTCGTTGGCGGCGGCGAGAAGCGCGGCGGCGATGAGCCGGAACTCCTCGGCGAGGCCGCCGAGCACCTGGTCGACGAAGAACCGGTCGACGTGGTCGACGTTGTCCTCGTCCTCGGCCATGCGTTCGAGCCAGAGAGCCGCCCAGCCGTAGTGGGAGGAGAGGGTGCGCACGTCTTCGTTGTCGACCCAGCCGGATTCGGGCGTCGCTGCGAACTCTCGCTGCGCCGTGTCGAACCGCTCAGAGGGGGCGCGCAGCGCCGCCATGATGCCGGCGGCCAGGGCACGAGTCTCGTCGAGCCGCGCGGCGATCGCCGGTTCGGTGGGGAACGGCGGGTCGTCGAGCAGCAGGACCACGCGGAGCGACGGATACTCCTGAAGCGCAGCCGACCACAGGGTCTGCCGAACGACCTGGGGTTCCTCGGCGTAGGACGGCACGAGCACCGTCATCGACCCGGTGTGGCTCGCGAAGTGACGGTCGAGCTCGGCGCGGGGCACCCGCACGTGGCTGCGGAATCGCTCGAGGGCACCCTGCCGGGCGACCAGGTACATCAGCGCCGAGAAGCTCAGGAAGGTGACCACGATGAGGTAGGAGACCGCCTCCATGGTGAAGCGGAAGGTGTTGCCGCTCTCGATGAACTGGCGCACGATCGTGGAGATCACGTAGGCGACCCAGAAGATCACCGTCGCGATGATGGCCAGTCGGCCCAGGGTGACCTTGCGATCGCTCGGAGTGGCATGGATGGTGGGCAGCGGAGCGGTTCGGCGCTCTGAGCCCCATTGGCGTTTGCGGGCAGGCGAAGTTGTACCAAGGATCATCATTCGGGTTGGGTTCCTAGAGCGGCCAGCACGCATTCGGGTCGTGCTTTCGGGAGGCCAAAAGAAACGTTACAGGCAAAAAATGTCCCCCACCGAGTCCCCAGTTGGGGGGACGGTTGTTTTTCCCGGAATCCCGGGGATTTTTCGCAATAGACGAATGTAATACATCGTCACGTGCCGTAGATAGGCCGCCGTCGGGCGAAATCTTCCGGCACACCACGACCTTTTCGACTCATCGACTGCGCAGTTCACCCGGCTGTGAATTGACCGTTAAAGGGTCGACTCGAGCACGACTCGCGCGTGGCGAGGCGCCCGCCTGCGCTCAAGCCGGCGGCGCCGCCGTGCCTGGCCGGCCCCGGCCATCCGCCGCTTCGGCGGGGGCGACGGGGGTCAGCCAGGTGAGTCGAGATCGCCCTCCGTGCACGAGTCCCGCGAGCCGTTCGTTGAAGACCCGCCCGTGCTCCTGGCGCAGATGGGAGTGGAAGGCGCCCTCGTCCGCGTAGATCTCGTACACGAAGAAGGCCTGCGGATCGTCCGACTTGCGATAGGCGTCGAAGACGAGGTTTCCGGGCTCCCGGCGCACCGCATCCGCGAGCGTCCTCAGCAATTGCTCCACCAGGTCCGCGGCGCCCTCCAGCGCCGTGAACTCGGCATACAACGACTTCATCGCCCGGATTTCAGGGCGACCGCGTTACGCGGTCGCCGCACCCGTCATGATCGCGACGGCCTCGGTCATGGTGTGCGACTGCGGCGTGATGACCGCCGCTCGCTTGCCCAGCCGCTGGATGTGGATGCGGTCGGCGACGTCGAAGACATGAGGCATGTTGTGACTCACCAGGATCACCGGGATGCCCTGGTCCCGAAGCCGACGGATCAACTCGAGCACCTGGTTCGACTCGCGAACGCCGAGGGCGGCCGTCGGCTCGTCGAGCACCACCACCTTCGACCCGAACGCGGCGGCTCGCGCCACGGCTACCGCCTGGCGCTGGCCTCCCGAGAGGTTCTCGATCGCGACGGTCACGTCCTGGAGCGTCGAGATTCCGAGCCGGTCGAGTTCCTGCTTGGAGTTCAACCTCATCGTCTTCGTGTCCATCATGCGGAAGACGCTGCCGAGGATTCCCGGCTTGCGCAGTTCGCGTCCCAGGTACAGATTGCTGGCGATGTCGAGCGCCGGAGAGACCGCGAGGCCCTGGTACACCGTCTCGATGCCGTGCAGCTTCGCATCCTGGGGCCGCTTGAAGTGCACCGGGCTGCCCTGCAGGTGAAGCTGGCCCTCGTCGGGGATCTCGGCACCGGTGAGGCACTTGATCAGCGTGGACTTGCCGGCGCCGTTGTCGCCGATCACGGCGAGCACCTCGCCCTGGTAGAGCTCGAGGTCGACGCCATCGAGTCCGACGACCCGTCCGTAGGTCTTGACGAGGCCGGTCGCCTTGAGCACCGGCTGCGTGTACGGCAGTGTGGACGCCGGGCGGGTGTCTTCAGAGAGAGTCATTTGCGTACCTTTCGGATCCACTGGTCCAGCGAGACTGCCACGATGATGAGCACCCCGACCGCGAGGGTCTGGTAGAGCACATCGAGGCCGGCGAGGGCGAGCCCGTTGCGGAACACGCCGACGATGAGGGCTCCCAGCAGGGATCCCCAGATGGTGCCACGGCCGCCGAAGAGGCTCGTGCCGCCGATCACGACGGCGGTGATCGAGTCGAGGTTGAGGTCGTTGCCCGCATTGGGGCTCGCCGCGTCCGCGCGGCCGATCTGGATCCAGGCCCCGATGGCCAGGATGGCGCCCGCGGCGATGTAGACACTCAGGAGCACCCGGTTGACCCGGATACCGGCGAGTCGCGCCGACTCCTTGTCGTCGCCCACCGCGTAGACGTGCCTGCCCCACGCGGTCTTGCCCATGATGAAGGCCATCACGATGTAGAGCACGAGCATGGCCACGACGCCGTAGGTGATGCCGATGCCGCCGAGGTTGAAGGTGGCTCCGGTTGAGGTGATCAGCGGGGGGATGTTCTGCCCGATGACCGAGGCGCTGTTCGAGTAAAGCAGCGTGAGCGCGAGGAAGATGTTGAGGGTTCCCAGCGTCACGATGAACGGCGGGAGCTTGAGGCGCGTCACGAGCACCCCGTTGAGGGCCCCCGCGGCGAGACCGACCAGCAGGCCGAGCACGAGCGCGAGCGCCGCCGGCACGTGGTTCTGGCTCGCCGTCTGCGCGATCACCATCGTCGCGAGCACCATGATGGCGCCGACCGACAGGTCGATGCCCGCGGTGAGGATCACGAGGGTCTGGGCTATCGCGAGCGTTCCCACGACTGCCACCTGCTGGGTGATCAGCGAGAGGTTGTTGGCCAGGAAGAACCGTGGGCTGATCACGCCGAAGACGATGACGGCCACGACGAGCACGATTCCCGGGCTGAGGGCCGGATAGCGGTGGAGCAGGTTGCGGATCCGGCTGAGGGGCGTGCTCCGATCGAGGAATTCGGTGGCGAGATCGACTCCCCCACCCTCAGGACCGGCAGCAGCGGGTGTGCTGGACTGCGAGGTATTAGTGGTCACTTCATCTCCGAACTTCTTTGTTCTTGCACTCACCATAGGTCGGGCTGGACACGCGGGCAACGCATGCCCAGCCCGGCGATTTCTCGGGTGCTACTTGCCCCAGCAGATCTTCGCTGCGTCGGCGCTCGTGATGCTCGTGAGGCCGTCGACCGGCTTGTCCGTCACCAGCTGGGATCCGGTGTTGAAGAAGTCGAGACCCGGCGAGACCGACGGCTTCGTGCCGGACTTGGCGAGCTTGACGATGGCCTCCATGCCGAGCGAGGCCATCTTCGACGGGTACTGCTGGCTGGTCGCACCGATGATGCCATCGGTGACTTCCTTCACTCCGGTGCAGCCGCCGTCGATCGCCACGATGAGCGTGCCCTTCTCCTTGCCGGCGGCCTTGAGCGCCTGGTACGCGCCGTACGCGGCCGGCTCGTTGATGGCGTAGACCACATTGATGTTTGGGTTCTTCGAGAGCAGGGTCTCCATCGCCGTTCGACCGTCGGCCTCGTTGCCGTTGGAGGCCTGGTTGCCGGCGATCACATAGTCGCCGCCCTTGCCACCGGTGTACTTGCCGCTCTTGTCCTCGTCGCCGTTCTTGGTCTTGTCCTTGACGTCGATTCCCATGCCGGTGAGGAAGCCCTGGTCACGGTTGTAGTCGACAGAGGCCACCTGGTTGCTGAAGAGGTCGACCAGGCCGATCACGGCCTTCTTGCCGTCGAGCTGAGCGGCGGTCCACTTGCCGATGGCGAGGCCGGCGGCGAAGTTGTCGGTGGCGAAGGTCACGTCGACGGTGTTCGCGGGGTCGGGCGGGGTGTCGAGCGCGATCACGACGAGTCCGGCCTTGCGGGCCTTGGTGATGGCGCTGTTCACGGTGGAGTCGGTCGGGGTGATCAGGATGCCCTTGTCACCGCGGGAGATCGAGTCTTCGATGGCCTGGATCTGGGTCGCCGCGTCGCCATCCTTCTTGCCGGCGGCGAGGGTCAGCTGAACATTGTCCTTCGAGGCGGCGGCCTTTGCCGCGTCCTCCATGGCGACGAAGAACGGGTTGGTCGTGGTCTTGACGATGAGCGCGATGCCCACCTTGTCCGACGAGCCGGATCCGCCAGAGCTGGCGGAGGAACAGCCGGCCAGGCCGAGTGCCGCGATGGCGGCGATGGAACCGAGGGCAAGGAGACGCTTGGCCCTGACGGTGCGTGCGGTGTGAATCGACATTGAAACTTCCCTCTTGGGTAGGAGGCACTGCGGGTGCCTGACAACGGTGTCAGAACTATGTCTAGGGCATCTTTGCCTATATAGTCAAGCTCAGCCCCGAAATGGAGACCGATCCGTGACAACGATGTCAAGTTCGCCAACCGAACAAGCCCCGCCGCCCCGCCGCCCCACGATGAGGAATGTCGCCGCCCTCGCCGGGGTCGGCATCAAGACCGTGTCCCGGGTCATGAACGGCGAGGCGAACGTCTCGGCGGCCACCGCGGCGCGCGTCAATCAGGCGGCGGCACAGCTCAACTACGAGCTGGATGTGCACGCCGGCAACCTCAAGCGACTGGACCGCCGAAGCCGCACCCTGGGGCTCCTCGTCGGCAGCGTCGCGAACCCGTTCTCCGGCGCCATGCACCGTGCGGTGGAGGACGCGGCCATCGAGCGCGGCATCGCGGTCTTCGCGTCCAGCATGGACGACAATCCGGAGCGGGAGCGCCTCGCCGTCACCGCCTTCCTCCGGCGGCGCGTCGACGGCCTGATCCTCACGACGGCCACGAGCAGCCAGGGCTACTTGCTGCCGGAACAGAGCCACGGAACACCTCTCGTGTTCGTCGACCGCGCCCCCGTGGGAATCGACGCGGATGCCGTGGTCAGCGACAACGCGATCGGCGCGGCCACGGCCACCCGGCATCTGATCGAACACGGTCACCGCAACATCGCCTACATCGGAGACTCCCACGCCCTGCAGACCGCCCGCGAGCGCCGCCGGGGCTTCCAGGAGGAGATCGGCCTGGCGGGCATCCCCACCGGCGACATCGCCCAGATGGAAGACCTGCACAGCGAGGAGGCCGCCTTCGAGGCGGTCACCAGGCTCGTGGCGGGCGAACACCCCCCGACAGCGATCTTCAGCAGCCAGAACCTCGTCACCGTGGGCGCGATCCGGGCGCTTCGGCGCCTCGGCCTGCAACACCGCATCGCGCTCGTCGGCTTCGACGACGTCGAACTGAGCGACCTGCTCGAGCCGGCCATCACCGTGGTCGCGCAGGACCCGCGACGCATCGGCGAGCTGGCGGTCGAGCGGATGTTCGCCAGGCTGGATGGTGACCGTAGCGCGCCGAGCACGACAGTCGTTCCGACCGCTCTCATCGTGCGCGGCTCGGGCGAGATCCGCCCGTCCTGACGTCCCCGGTCGGCCCGCCCCTCTCGCCCCGACGTTCGCGCTCCCGCGCAGCTTCGGCGATCATGGGGGAACGACCATCGAGAGGAAGCACGCCATGACCGGGAACCGCGTCGCCATCGTCACCGGAGCAGCACGGGGCATCGGGGCGGCGATCGCGAGGCGGCTGTCGGCCGACGGGCTCGACATCGCGGTGATCGACCTCCGGGAGTCGGACACCGCCGAGACCGTGGCGGCCATCGTCGCCGCCGGCGGCAAGGCCATCGGCATCGGCGCCGACGTCTCAGACCTGGCCGGGGTCGAGAGGGCCGTCGAGCGCACGCGCAGCGAGCTGGGAGCCCCGACGGTGCTCATCAACAACGCGGGCATCCTGCGCGACAACCTCCTGTTCAAGATGACCGAAGACGACTGGGATTCGGTGATGGCCGTGCACCTGCGGGGCGCGTTCCTGATGACCCGCGCAGTGCAGAAGCATCAGGTCGAGGCGAAGTGGGGCCGCATCGTGAGCCTCTCCAGCACCTCGGCGCTCGGCAACCGCGGCCAGGCGAACTACGCGGCGGCGAAGGCCGGCATCCAGGGCTTCACCAAGTCGGTCGCGATCGAGCTCGGCCCGTTCGGCGTCACGGCCAACGCGATCGCGCCGGGGTTCATCGCCACCGACATGCTGCGCGGCACCGCGGAGCGGCTCGGAGTGAGCTTCGAGCACTTCCTCGGCGAGGCGGCCAAGGAGATCCCCGTGCGGCGGGTCGGCCAGCCCGAGGACATCGCCGCTCTCGCCTCGTTCTTCTGCTCGGAGGAGGCCGGATTCGTCTCGGGGCAGGTCGTCTACGCCGCCGGCGGCCCCAAGGCATAACGGCTCGCCCAGCGCGGCCTCGGCGGCTCGCGGCCGTGGACACACCAGAATGGGGCCTGGGCAAGCCCCGACAACCGCCCGAAGACAGGAGTCACCACCATGACCGAGGAACTGCTTATCTCGCTGTGGATCAAGGCGCGCTGGCACCTGATCGTGTCCCAGATCGCCCCGACGTTCCTGCTCATCGTCACCGTCGCACTGCTCGGCACCGGGCTCCAGTCCGCACCGCTCATGGTGCGGCTCGCGGCCGTCGGCATCCTGCTCGCCTCCGGCATTCTCGGCGCCCTAGTGCAGATCTCCGTGGCCGGGGAGGGCCTGGCGATCATCGAGGACATGGGCGACGTGGAAGCGCCCTCCGCGCTGAGCCTGCGGATCGTCGCCTCGAGGCCGTGGATCGCCGTCGTGCGGTTCGTCGCCCCGGCGATCTTCGTTCTGGTGTTCCTCGCCCTGCTCGTGGCGCTCTTCACACCGGCGAAGTGACGCTCGCCCTCAGACCACGGGCCTGAGCATGCGGCCGCCTCGCGTCCCCAGATTCCCCTTCCGAAATCCATGCAATCCGGGCGCGACACGCTCGATGTCACACAGACACGCCGTGCGTCGCCGAGAAATGCATGGATTTCGGAAGGGGCGGAACGGAGCGGCGGGGCCTCAGCGTCGGGGCGTCAGCGGCGGGGCGTCAGCGGCGGGGGAACGGCGAGACCGCGTTGAACGACAGCGGGCTCACCTCCACGGTGGCGACCGGGGCCACGCTGGGCACCGAGACGCGGCGCTTCGCCGGCCTGCTGACGACGGGGATCTCGATGCGCAGGGAGCCGTCTTCGTAGCTCGTGGTCAACGCCTCCAGGTCGAGGGCCTCCGCCGAGCCGAGCTCGGGAGTCACGGGAACCGAGGCCCATTCCGAGGTGAGGCGGCGAGCGGTGGCCGCGTCGGCGCGAGAGCCGTTCACCCGGATGGTGAGGCACTCCCCCGCGACATAGATGTCGACCTCGGTCGATTCGCGTTCGACGCCGGCGATCTCGGCGCAGACGATCACCCGATCGTCCTCCCGCAGGGCGGTGGTCGGCACGCTCCACGGATGGCCGTGCCCGTCGAACTGGAGGGCAAGAACCCCGTCGACGTTGCGAAAAGTATCCACGTAAACGGCCATCGTTCTCTCCTTCACCCGGGGCACGCACCCGCTACGGCCCTCACTCCGACGCTACGCGCGTCGTCCCGCAACGACAGGGACTTATGTCACACGGTCTGCCCGAAGTTTTCGCCGCGCCGGGACGGCCCGAGCGCCGCGCCACGGTACGGGATGCCCAGCGCCTAGAGCCCGGCCTTGTCCAGGGCCGACTGCACCGAGAGCAGGTACGCCTTGCTCGTGTAGGTGGCTCCACTCACATTCGACACCCGGGCGGATTGCGACCTGATCACCGCGGAGCGCAGGATCGGCGCGGCGTAGTTGCTCAGCTGCACGGACTTGCCGCCCTGGTCGGTGAGGTGCAGGGAGACGACATTCGTGATCTTGCCGCCGGCCACCACCACCTTGACCTGCACCGTGCCGTAGCGGGTGTTCTCGACCGCGCCGATGAACGAGCCGTCCTTCGCCGGCGATGCCGTAGCGCCGGGCGTGGCGGCGGTCGTGGATGCCGGGGAGGCCGCGCCGCCGGGTGGTTGGCCGGCGTCGAGCAACGTGCCGACCTGCCAGGCGACGGCCAGCACCGCGAGCGAGCCGACGGCGCCCACCGCCGTCGCGCGCGCCCTCACCAGTCGAACCTCTCGGCGTGGATCTGATGGTCGGGAATGCCGGCCGCCCGCGCGTCGGCCTCGACGAGGTCGAGCCACGGCGTCGGCCCGCACAGGTAGAGGTCGCTCTCGAGCAGGTCGGGGAACAGGCCGAGGATGGTGAGCCCGCGGTCGGCGTCGGCCTGGGTCATCCAGCCCGGCCCCCTTCTGGCCCGCGGCCCGATCATCGTCGTCACCTCGACGCCCTTCCTCTCCGCGAGCTGGAGGATCTCGCCCCAGAGGAACGTGTCGTCCAGCGTCGACGCGCGCAGCAGGATCGTGGCCTCCCCCGGTCGAAGCTTCGAGTCCTCGAGAAGCGCGCGCACCGGGGTGATGCCGATGCCCGCCACCACTATCGCGAGTCTCGGCGCCGTGCGACCGGCATCCGTGAACACGCCATACGGTCCCTCGAACCACACGCGGGTGCCCGGACGCACCGCGCTGATGCTGCGGCTCCCCCCGCCGAGGTCCCGCACGGTGATGCGCATCTCCGTGTCTGTCGGAAGCGCGGACAGGGAGACCGGGTGGGAGTGCCACCAGGTTCCGAGGGTCCAGAAGCGCCAGACGAAGAACTGGCCGCCCGCCGACTCGAGCGAACGGAGCCGACGGCCGGTGAGGTAGATGGACACGACCCCCGGCGCCTCGGTCTCGATCCGGCCGACCCGCAGCCGGTGGCGGAGGCTCGAGGCGAGCGGCTCCACCAGGCGGTGGGTGAGGATGGCGCCGAAGGCCAGCACGTAGAGCGCGAGCCAGTATGCCCGCTCGAGGCTGAACGGCGAGAAGACGCTACCGATGCTGAGCTGATGCGGAACGGAGGCGATCACCGCGGCGTAGCTCAGCAGATGGGTGAGGTGCCACGTCTCGTAGCTGAACCGCCGCCGCACCGACCCGAGCGAGGTCACCACCACCACGACCAGGAGGGCCATCCCCACGATCGCGAGCGGCATGTCCGGGATGGCGAGCAGCGGCCCGATCTCGGCGATCGGGTTGATTCCGGAGGCCAGTCCGTAGCCGACGAGCAGGATCAGCCCATGGGCAAGCAGCAGATAGAACGCGGGCTTGCCGAGGGCGCGGTGCACGGCGATGGCCCGATCGTGGCCGACGGCCCGGTCGATGAACGGCACGCGCGCGGCGAGGATGAACATCGCGAGCACGAGGTTCGTCCCGACCAGGCCCGTCATGATGCCGACGCTCGTCACGGCGTCGGCCACCGAACCGAAGCGTGCGGTGCCGCCGGAGACGAGAAACAGCGCGACCGCCACGGCCGAGGACAGCCAGAGCGCCACGACGAGCGCATCGCCGATCCTCGCCCGGCGACGATAGCGCGCCTCGTGGTCGGGTGGCGGAGTCGAGAGGCGGATCGCGCCGGTGTCGTCGATGGCCATCAGAGCCTCGCCAACAGTTCGATGTCCTGCAGAAACTCGTCGGCGACATCCTGCGACACCGTCGCGCGGGTGGCGGCGACCGCCTCGAGGTAGTCCGCGGTGACCGGGCCCGTCGCGCCGTCGTCGGCGCCGCTGCGGTAGAACGCCTTCTCCAGGGCGCCCTGGGACGCCTTGCGGGCCGCGAATTCGATGTCGGCCGGCGAGAAGCCGTCGGTTCGCCGAACGAGCGACTCGAGGTCGATGGCGCCCGCTGCAGCCTCCGGAATGTAGCGTTCCCAGATCGAGCGGCGGGCCGCCTCGTCCGGCAGCCCGATCGGGATCACGTAGTCGAACCTCCCGTGCCGGAGGAAGGCCGAATCGAGGGCGCGGATGAAGTTGGTGGCGCAGACGAGCAGCCTGTCCGGCTGGTCGCGGAAGGCGGGGATGATCTTGAGGAGCTCGTTGGTGACACCCTGCAGCGGCGAGGGCGGCTCGCCGCTGCGCTGAGCCGCGATCTCCTCCACCTCATCGATGAACACCACCGCGTGCTCGAGGTCCGCGATCTTGAGGAAGGTCTCCCGAAGGGCCCCGGCGAGCCCCTTGGGGTCCACGGCGAGACGGGAGGGGAACACCTCGATGAACGACCACTCGAGCCGCGACGCGATGGCCCGGGCAAAGGTGGTCTTGCCGGTTCCGGGCGGCCCGAAGAGCATCACGGCGCGCGGCGGCACCACGCCGAAGCTGTCCGCCAGATCCGGTTTGGCGAGCGGCATGACCAGCCGTCTCTCCAGCAGCTCCTTCTCCCGCTGCATGCCGCCGATCCCCTCCCACAGTCCACGGGGCAGCACCCGGCCGCCGAGCTCGGCGAGGGCGTCGAGCTCCTTGCGCTGAACGGGGATCTGCCGCTCGAAGTAGCGAAGGTTCTTCTTGACCTCGAAACCCTGGTCGACGAAGGCGTCAACGCGCATGGCGGTGTCCGGCAGCAGGGCGGAGAGCTTGGACAGGCCGTGCGGGGCCATCTGCCGCTCCAGCGCAGCCAGGAGCGCCCGGCCCACCCCCTGCTGCTGCCAGGCCTCGGTGGTGGAGAGAAAGACGATCCAGCCCTGCGCATGGGCCGCTCGACCCACGGCGGCCCCGATCACGACTTCGTCGTGCACCGCGACCACCGCGTGGTCCTCCTGGCAGGAGGCGAGCACCTCCGACAGCCCGTAGACCGGTTCGGCTGGGGACGCCCGCATCTCCTCCCACAGGTGCAGGATGCCTTCGACGTCGTCGGCGTGGAAATCGCGGATCCGAAACGATGGCACTCTGCACTTCCCTCTCGACGACGACCGTTCACCACAGTGTGCCATGGCGGCGGCGTTTGGGGGACGGGTCAATGGCTCCAGAAGGCGCCACCAGGGTCGTCCGGTCGGCGTCGCTCCAGGTAGCGGTGCACGAGCTCCACCACGACGCTTCCGACCGCGCCGGCGGCCAACGACATCAAGAACAGGGGCGCGGGCGGCACCGCGAAGCCGAAGAAGTCGCGGATGAACGGCACGATGAGCACCCCGGCCACTCCCACGTACATCGCCAGCACGAGTGCCGCCCGCCTGAGGTCGAGCGGCCGGGCGAGGATGAGCAGAACCCACAGTGCCACCAAGGACAGCGCGATCATCGAGCCGGTGTGCACCGCTCCCGCCGAGAAACGGCCGGTCGCCCGGGCGTAGACGTTCACCGCTATGACCGCCAGGGCCACGGTGACGCCAGACGGGATCGCGAACGTCAACGACCTCCGGAGGAACCCGGGCGTGTACCGGCGCGAGTTCGGCATCAGCGCGAGGAAGAAGGCCGGGATGCCGATGGTGAGCCCGTCGGAGGCCGACAGCTGGCGGGGCAGGAAGGGGAACTCCCAGAGGAGTGCCCCGAACACCACGGAGAGCAGAACGGCGTAGGCGGTCTTGGTGAGGAACAGCATCGAGACCCGCTCAATGTTGGCGATCACCTGCCGTCCCTCCCTGATGATTCCGGGCAGGTGGGCGAAGTCGCTGTCGAGCAGCACGATCCGCGACACCGCCCTGGTGGCCGCCGACCCTGAGCCCATCGCGATCCCGATGTCGGCCTGCTTCACCGCCGGGGCGTCGTTCACGCCGTCCCCGGTCATCGCCACCACGTGCCCGCTGCTCTGCAGGGCGATCACCATGCGCTTCTTCTGGCTCGGCGTCACCCGGCCGAACACCGAATACCGCTCCATGATCGCCGCGAGCAACTGCGGGTCGTGCGGGAGGTTGCGGGCGTCGTAGCCGTCCCCCTCCCAGTTGAGGCCGGCCCGCCTGGCCACCGCGGCCACCGTGTGCGGGTCGTCGCCCGAGAGCACCCTCAGGACGACCCCCTGCTCGACGAGGTAGGCCAGCGTGCGCGCGGCGGTGGGTCGCAGCTTCTCGCCGAGGCTCACGATCACCGCTGGCCGAAGGGTATCGGGAAGCAGGTCGTGAGCCGCCTGCTCCGCCGTCATCGGCTGCGCGGAGTGCGCGAGCACGAGGGTGCGGTGGCCGGTGAGGGCCAGGCTGGCCGCCAGCTGCATCGCCGGCCGGTTCTCGGCCAGCTGCGCGCCCACCACCTCGTCGGGGGAACCGAGCACCCAGAGGCCCTGCGCCGCCCCACCGTCGAAGGAGACGGCACTCCAGCGCCTCGACGACGAGAACGGCACGGTGGCAGACGCGCGAAGCTCCCCGGCGAGCGGGAAGACGGCGCGGAGGGACCGGGTGGTGGCGTTCGCATTGTCGTCCGCCGCGAACCAGGCGAGCACCTGCCGCCAGTCCGAGCCGGCCGGAGTCTCGAGCTCGTGCGCCGAGTCGAAGACGATCTCCCCCTCGGTGAGCGTGCCGGTCTTGTCGAAGCAGACGACATCCACCCTGGCGAGCCCCTCTACGGCCGCCAGCTCGTGGACGAGAACGCTCTGCCGCCCCAGCCGCACGGCCCCCGCCGCGAAGGCGATGCTCGTCATGAGCACGAGTCCGAGCGGGATCATGGCCACGACGCTCGCGATGGCGCCGACCGACGCGTGCCGCCACGCGCCGGAGGCGATCGCCTCCGCCCAGCCGCCCGCCGCCTGCATCTGCCCGTTGATCACGATGACGATGAGCGGGAAGAGGGCGACGCTGATCCAGCGGAGCACCCGGTTCACCGAGTTGCGCAACTCGGAGTTGACGAGGGAGAACCGCTTGACATCGACGGTGAGCCGGCTCGCGAAGGAGTCGGCCCCCACCCGCACCACCCGCGCGTTGCCCTTTCCGGCGACGACCGTGGACCCGGACGACACCTCGTCCCCCACCGTCTTCTCCGCCGGGGCGGACTCCCCGGTGAGCAGCGACTCGTCGATCTCCAGCCCCTCCGAGTGCAGCACCACGGCATCCGCCGGCACCAGGTCGCCGGTGTGCAGCACGATCACCTCGTCCAGCACGACATCCGCCATGGCGATCTCCCGCACCTCTCCCGCCCTGAGCACCCGGGCGTGGGGCGCGTTGAACAGCGCGAGCCTGTCGAGTGCCCGCTTCGCGCGGTATTCCTGCACGACGCCGATGAGGGCGTTACCGAGGGCGGCGAGCCCGAAGAGCGCGTCCTGCCATTGCCCGAGCAGAAGCAGCAGCACGGCACTGCCGATCACGATCGTGTTGAGCAGGGTGAACAGGTTGGTGCGCAGGATGTGCCAGAAGCTCCGGCTGGTGGGCGTCGGCTGGTAGTTGGTGAGCCCGCCGGCGACCCGCTCTGCGACCTGGTCGGCGTCGAGACCGTCCGCCGCGAGCGTCGCGTCGTCGCGGCCGGGCAGCGCGATCGCCTCGCCAGTCGATTCGCGCATCCGGTCCCGTGCTCCCAGCATCCTCAGGAAGGCGGCGACCACCGATGGGCCGCCCGTCCCTCCCCACAGTGTGCCTCCCGGCACCGCCTCGCACTAGGGGACTAAGGACTTGACAGCGAGCGGGCCGGGGCACATCACCCCTGGGGCGAGGCGCCGATCGGGAGCGTGAATGCTGCCGACAGGGAGGGTGCAGAGGCCGCACCGAAGAGGTGGGGCACCCCGGCCACGTCCTCCAGAAGCCGGGTCACCGAGTAGTGACTGAGGGGCGTGGTCACCACGTGCGCCGTCTGGCTCGGGTGCACGACCACGGTCAGCACCGCGTTGCCCGGCGAATCGTCGTCCTCGTCAGCGGTGATCAGCACCGCGAGGTGACCCGACGCCCAGTCCGGGCCGGCGAAGAGCTTCTCCATCCAGCCCCTGATCCAGGTGTCGGCCGTGCCGAGCGGACAATCGTGGGCATCGTTGCAGAGGTTGGGCACGACCATCCCCACGGTGGGCAGCGTGCCGGCGGCGATCGTCGCGTCGAGGCCGCCGATCGGCAGGTCGTAGCGTGCGCAGAGGCTCCGCTCGGCGGCGAAATAGGCCCACGGATTGTGCTTGACCGCGTAGCGGTCGCCGCCGTTAGCGAGGGAGCAGTTGCCCGGCATCCCCTCGGCGTAGAGCGCCGCGGTCTTTCCGGCGGAGATCGCCTGGCCGAACACCGACGCCCCCGAGCGGATCTCGTTCGCCGACGGGCCGCCGTCATCGGTGATCCCGTAGGTCTGGCCGCCGACGAGCGCGACGTAGTTGGGCAGGGACGGATGCCGGATCGCGGTGTAGCGGGTGGCGTAGCCGAATCTGGTCGCCAGCCCGAAGGTGTACGGCATCTGGGCCGTCATCTGCACCAGGGAGTGGTTCTCGACGACGATCACGAGCACCTTGGTGACGACGGCGGCGGACGGTGACGAGGTGGGCGCCGGTGCCGGGGCCGTCCCGGAGGGTGTCGGGGCGGCCGCCGTGCACCCCGTGAGCGCCGCGAGCAGCAGACAGGCCAGCACTGCTGCGCGACGAAGCATCCCTCATGGTAGGCCGCCAACCTCACACCGTGATGACGATCTTTCCCCTCGCGTGCTCCTCCACGAAGTAGCGCACGGCCCCCGCGGCGTCGGCGAGCGGATAGACCCGGTCGACGGCCGGCGTGACCGCACCGGACTCGATCAGCTCGCGCAGCGCAGCCAGGCTCTCGGCGCCCCGCGTCGGCGCGAAGATGCGCAGGTTCTGGCCGACGAACGGCGAGAGCAGGAGGGCGCGGAGGATGCGGCCCATGGGCCCGAACACTCGGCCGCCGGTGCCGCTCGAGAGCACGAGGGTGCCGCCCGGGGTGAGCGAGCGCCGCAGCGCCGTGAGTGAATGGTTGCCGATGAGGTCGAAGATCACGTCGTAGCCCGCGGTGCGCAAGGTGAAGTCCTCCCGGGCGTAGTCGACGACGTGGTCTGCACCGAGCGAGCGCACCAGGGCGGAATTGCGGGCGCTGCACACGGCGGTCACCTCGGCCCCCAGCGCCTTGGCGATCTGCACCGCGAACGTGCCTACCCCGCCCGACGCCCCGTTGACCAGCACCCTCTGGCCCGGCAGCACCCTTCCGGCGTCGCGGAGCCCCTGCAGGGCCGTTCGACCAGCGAGCGGCACCGTCGCAGCACTCACGAAGTCGAGGTTGACCGGCTTCGTCGAGACCAGGCGCTCCGAGGCCAGCGCATACTCGGCGAAGCTGCCAGAGTCGACCTCGGCGAACACCTCGTCACCGGGCACGAATCGCGTGACCGATGCCCCGACGGCCTCCACCGTGCCCGCCACATCCCGGCCCCGCACCGCCTGCCTCGGCCGGAACAGTCCGAAGGCGAGGCGCCCGATCAAGGGCCGCCCGGAGGTCATCACCCAGTCCGCGTGGTTGACGCTCGCGGCGCGCACCCGAATGAGCACCTCGTCCGGCGCGATCCTCGGCACCTCGACGGCCTCCAGCCGGAGCGCGTCGAACGTGCCGTATTCCCGCTGCACGATCGCCTTCATCGTGCGAGTGTGGGAGGCGGTGGTGGCTGGCATTGGTTCATTCATGGTCGTGGACCCCTTCTTGTCGGTTGCGTTTCTGGCGGACGTCCAGCCGGGTTCTGACGCGGACCGGACGCTGGGGTTCATTTCGACTCCTCGGATGACATACGCCCGCGGCCGGCGGCCTACGGTCGACCATACGGTGTAAGGTCGTGAACAAGACGATACCATACGTTGTAAGGTGTAGACAAGGGAGTGGGCCGCGGCGTGCGGCATCACGAGATCGGAGACATCGTGGCAGGGTCCGGAACGAACGCCGCCTCCCGGGAGCCCGTGACCAGGGACCGGGCCGTGCGTGCCGCCGTGGCCCTCGCAGACACCGGCGGCATCGACTCGGTCAGCATGCGCAAGCTGGCGGCCGAGCTCGGCATCGAAGCGATGTCGCTGTACTACCACGTGAAGAGCAAGGACGACGTGCTCGACGGCATGGTCGAAGTGGTGGTCGGCGAGATGGCGCTGCCCTCCGGTGCCGATGGAACCGCTGCCGAATGGAAGACTGCGATGCTCGAACGCGCGGACTCGGCCCGCGCCGCGCTCGGACGGCACCCGTGGGCGATCAGCCTGATGGACTCCCGCACCACCCGGGCGACGCTGCGGTACCACGACGCCGCGATCGCGGCCCTGCGCGGATCGGGCTTCTCGATCGCGATGGCCGCCCACGCGATGTCGCTACTGGACAGCTACGTGCACGGGTTCGCCCTGCAGGAGGCCTCCCTTCCCCTCGACGAGGCGGGCGACATCGGGGCGGTCACGGAGGGCATCATGGCCCAGCGGGAGATTATGCAGTCCTACCCGAACCTGGCGGAGATGGCCGAGACGCTCGTGCTGCAGCCCGGGTACGCCTACGGCAACGAATTCGGCTTCGGCATCCGGCTCATCCTCGACGGCCTGGAGACGGCCCTCGGTCGGGAGCGGTCGCATCCCGGCTGATGCCTACGCGCGCGGGCCGATCGGGGTGGAACGCACCGGCATCTCGAGGAGTTCCCGCACCCGTGCCTCGTCAGCCGTCATCTGCTCGACCAGGTCGTCGACGCTCGCGAACTTCTCCATGCCGCGGATGTACTCGACGAAAGCGATCTCCACCGTCTTGCCGTAGAGGTCGAGGTCTTCGTCGAGAAGATGGGCCTCGATCTGCTTGTCCGGCACCCCGACGAACGTCGGGTTGTTGCCGATGGACACGGCGGCGGGCATGATGCGGCCGTCCACCGTCGCGTAGGCGGCATAGACCCCGTCGGCCGGCACGAAACCCTCCACCGACCGGGACAGGTTCGCGGTCGGGTAGCCGAGCTCACGGCCACGGCGCTCCCCCGGCACCACGATTCCGCGCACGGTGGGTCGGCGCTCGAGCAGGGCGGCGGCCTCGCCGACCCGGCCCTCGGCCAGCAGGCCGCGGATCCAGGTGGAGGAGATCACCTGATCGCCGTACGGGCGCACGGCCTCGATCATGCGCACCTCGAACCCGTGGCTTCGGCCGAGCCGTTCGAGCAACTCGACGGTGCCGAGCCCGCGGTGGCCGAACCTGAAGTCGGGGCCCACGAAGACGACCCTCGCGTGCAGGGAGTTCACGAGCACGTCCAGCACGAAGTCCTCGGGCGTCTTGAGACTGAATGACTCGGTGAACTCGATCATCACGACCGCATCGACGCCCGTCGTTTGCAGAATCGCGCGCTTCTGGTCGTTGCTGGTGAGGCTCTCCGGGCACTTGTCCGGGCGCAGAAGGGCGAGCGGATGGCGGTCGAAGGTGAGCACCGTCGAGACCAGGCCGGCCGGAGCGGCCTCCTGCCGCAGGCGCGCGATCACGCTGCGGTGACCGGCGTGCACACCATCGAACTTTCCGATGGTGACCGCCGAGGGGCCGAAGTCCGCAGGCACCTCGGCGAGCGAGGAGTAGAACCTCATGCCGGCACATCCGAGCTGACGACGTCGGGCGAGGCGGGGCGGCGGGAGCGCAGGTAGAGCAACCCGAGCACCGGCAGCACCAGCGGGATCAGCAGGTAGCCGAGCCCGAAGGCCGACCAGACCGTGGAGTCCCGGCCGAACGGGTTGACGCTGGTGAGCCCGAGGGCGGCCGGACTCACGACGCTCACGGTGCCGATCACGAGCACACCGAGCAGCTCGAAGCCGATCGTGATCCACGCCACCCGATACCAGACAGGTCCGGGCGCGATGAGGGCGACGGTCGCGACGATGTAGACCAGCGCGGAGAGCGCGGAGAGCGAGAAGGCCAGTGGCGCCTCGGAGAAGCGGTCGATGATCTGGAACACGGATCGACCGGTCGCCGCAAGAGCGAGGATCCCGTAGACGAGAACGAGCACGCGTCCGACGCCGACCGCGCGGGAGGAAGAGTTGGCAGCCATCACGTCAAGATTAGGCCACCTGAACGGTCCAGATTTGATACATCCGGTAGACCATGACCGCGACGGCCAGACAGGCGACGCCGAGAATGACCGTGCTCCAGCGATTTCGCTCCACCAGGGCCCAGAATCCGGCGAGCGGCACGAGGATTATCGCCGAGACGAGGTAGACGTAGAACTCGAGCAGGCTCCCCGTCGGCGGGTTGCCGACGGCCGGCGCGACGATCGCGACAACGAGCTGGACCACCAGGAGCAGCTCCACCAGGAGCGCCGCGCCCATCGACCAGTCGTTGGGGGCGCGGCCGGCGAAGCCGAGGGCGAGGCAGATCAGCCCGGCGAGCACCGCGACGCCCACCTGCAGCCAGGTGAACCACTCGATCACGCGGTCACCTCGTCGGTGGGGAAGTTGACAAGCGGCTTCGCGGTGTGCCCGTCGAACCCGATGAGGCCGACGAGGCGGCCGTCCGGGGCGATCGCCGCGAGCGGCCCCGCCCCGCCCGACCACTCGTCGTCGACGAGCCGCTTGCCGTGGCCGAGATCGATCGCCTGCGACTCGGTGAGCGGATAGGTGTCGAAGAGCCGCGACGCCACGTCGGCGGGGCCGAGCAGCGCGGTGGCGACATCCATCGTCTCGAGGTCTGCGGCATCCGCCACCGAGAACGGGCCGATCCTCGTGCGGCGAAGCGCAGTGAGATGACCGCCCACCCCGAGCGCGGCCCCGAGATCACGGGCGATCGCGCGGATGTAGGTGCCCGAGGAGCACTCGACGCGCACATCGACGTCGAGGAAGTCGCCGACCGAGCGGGAGTCGAGCACCTCGAGCGCGGAGACGGTCACGGTGCGGGCGGCGAGCTCGACCGCCTCCCCCGCCCGGGCGAGGGTGTACGCCCGCTTGCCGTCGACCTTGATGGCGCTCACGCTGCTCGGCACCTGGCTGATCTCGCCGGTGAGCGGTTCGAGCGCCGCGGCGAGCGCCCCCGCGTCGATGGCAGCGACGGCGCCGGGCGGCGCGGTGCTGGTGACCTCGCCCTCCGCGTCGTCGGTCGAGGTCGCCTCCCCGAGTCGGATGGTCGCGAAATACTCCTTGTCGAGGCCGACCAGGTAGGTGAGCAGCCGCGTCGAGCTGTTGATGCCCAGCACGAGAAGCCCGGTGGCCATCGGGTCGAGCGTGCCGGCGTGCCCGACCTTGCGGGTTCCAGCGCGCTTGCGGGTGCGCGAGACGGCGTCGTGGCTCGTGATGCCCTGGGGCTTGTCGACGAGCAGGATGCCGCTGCGCCCTGCCGCGCTCACGCGCCGGTCCCCGCGCGCTCGGCGGCCTCGGTGCGCTCCGTCTCGGCGAGCTCGAGCATGATGTCGATCTTCTCCGGGAAGGCGTGGGTGAGCAGCTCGTGCACGTCGGGATCGCGGTCGAAGTCGTCGGTCATCCGCAGTCCGATCATGGTGTTGATGAGCATGCCACCGGCGAGAAACTGCTGGGACTCGTCCGGGCTGAAGCCGGCTTCGTGGCGTAGGAAACGGTACACGAGGATGAAACCCTCGCGGGCCGCCGCCCCGATCTCCGGGTCCCGACCGAGCACGAAACCGTGCATGAGCGAGAGGAGCAGCCCTCGGTCGACCGCGAGGCCGACATAGGCGAGGCCGATGCGCCGCTGCACGGGAACGCCGGAGGCGGTGTCGGCGAGCGCGGCCCGGAAGGCCGCGAGCAGTCGGTCGAGCGCGCGCTGAAGCACGGCCAGGAACAGCTTCTCCTTGGTGCCGAACACCCGCACGACATAGGGCTGGCTCACGCCGGCCGCCCGGGCAACCTGCGCCGTGGTCGTGCCGTCGTAGCCGTGGTCGCCGAACACCGTCGTCGCCGCCTGGAGGATGAGTTCTCGCCGGTCTTCGGCGCGCATCCTGGTTCCGTCGCTCATGGTTGACAGGTTATCAGTCAATGCCTTATCGTCGAATTAAGTAATCGCCCGATAACTAAGTGAGGGATCATGACCACTCTCGAAGCCCCGGTCCAGGCCGGCACCAACGCCCGCCGACGGGTTCCCGTCTGGCTGGCGATCCTCGCCGCCTCCCTGCCCATGTTCATGGCCACCCTCGACAACCTCGTCATGACCAGCGCGCTCCCCGTGATCCGCACGAGCCTCAACGCCGGCATCACCGAGCTCCAGTGGTTCGTCAACGCCTACACGCTGAGCTTCGCCACGTTCATGCTCATGGCGGTGGCCCTCGGCGACCGCTACGGCCGCCGCACGGTGTTCGTGATCGGCATCGCCATCTTCACGGCGAGCTCCGCCCTCTCGGCGCTGAGCACCGAGCCGTGGATGCTCATCGTCACCCGCGCCGTGCAGGGCGTCGGCGCCGCCGCCCTGATGCCGCTCTCCCTCACGCTCCTGGTCGGCTCCGTGAGCGCGAGGCTCCGGCCGCTGGCGATCGGCGTCTGGGGCGGCATCTCCGGCCTCGGCGTCGCCCTCGGGCCGCTCATCGGCGGGGCGATCGTGGAGGGCTGGAACTGGCAGGCCATCTTCGGGATCAACGTGCCGGTCGGCATCGTCTGCGTGCCGCTGGTTCTGCTCGCCCTGCCGAACAGTTTCGGTGCCAGGCTGCGAGCGGATGTCGTGGGTCTGCTCCTCGTCGGAGTGGGAGTGCTCGGACTCGTCTACGGCATCATCCGGGGCAACGATGCGGGCTGGGGCAGCCTCGAGGTGGTCGGATCACTAGCCGGCGGCGCCGTGCTCGTGCTCGCCTTCCTCGCCTGGGAGACCCGCACGCCCAGCCCGCTGCTGCCGCTCCGGCTGTTCCGCGACCGCAGCTTCAGCATCGCCAACATCGTGGGAATCGCGTTCAGTTTCGGCATCTTCGGGTCGATCTTCATCCTCATCCAGTTCCTGCAGATCGTGCAGGGCCACTCCCCGCTGCAGGCAGGGATCATGACGATGCCGTGGACCCTCGCGCCCATGGTGATCGCCCCGCTCGCCGGCCTGGTCGCGCCCCGGGTGGGCACCCGCACCCTCATCGTGGCCGGTCTGCTGCTTCAGTCCATCGCCATCTTCTGGCTTGGCGGCGTGATGACCGCCGACGTGAAGTACGTCGCCCTCCTCGGCCCGTTCCTCTTCGCCGGCGTGGGCATGGGGCTCGTCTTCGCCCCGTCGTCGACGGCGGTGCTCGCGAACATCGTCGACGCCGACCGCGCGAAGGCGAGCGGCACCAACTCCACGCTGCGCGAGATCGGCGTGGCCCTCGGCATCGCGGTGCTCACTGCCGTCTTCACCGGCGCCGGCGGGCAGCTCACCCCCACCGGGTACGTCGACGCGGCGATCCCCGCCGTGACGGTCGGCGCCTTCGCCCTGCTCGGCTCCGCGCTCGTCGCGCTGCTCCTCCCGTCCGGCCGCGTGCTGCCGTCGGTCGCCCCCGCGAAGTAGGCACGCGGCCCACGGGCACCCGCAACTAGGATTCCTAGCATGAGGGTTGCGGTCATCGGCGCGGGGGCCGTGGGAGGCACGATCGCCGCGCTGCTCGACCGGGCGGGACACACCGTGGACGTGACGGCCCGGGGCGAACACCTCGCGGCGATCGTCGCAGACGGCCTGCGGCTCAGCGGGGCGTGGGGCGAGCACACCGCCCGCGTGCAGGCCTCCCCCGTGCTCACCAGGAGCCCGGACCTCGCCATCGTCACGGCAAAGGCACAGGACGCGGAGTCCGCGCTGCGTGCGAACGCCGCGATGATCGTCGGGATCCCCGTCGTCGTCGTGCAGAACGGGCTCCGGTCGATCGTCGTCGCCACGCGCACGGCCCCCCGATCCGACATCGTCGGCGGACTGGCGCTCTTCGCCGCCTCCTTCCTCTCCCCCGGCCAGGTGAAGGTCACCACGGCGGGCAGCACCTACCTCGGCGGCGCCCTGTTGCCCACTCTCTACGCGTCCCGGGTGCTCGGAGAGGTCATGCCGGTCACGTCCACCGGCAACTTCGAGGGCGCGCAGTGGACCAAGCTCATCGTGAACCAGGTCAACGCGCTGCCCGCCATCACCGGGCTGAGCGCGCAGGAGGTCATCGCCGACCGCGCCCTGCGGGCGGTCATGACCGAGAGCATGCGCGAGGCGGTACGGGTGGGGATCGCCCGGGGCGTGGAGTTCGAGAAACTCCAGGGCCTCTCCGACCGGATGCTGCGCCTGCTCGTTCGCCTGCCGGCCTCGATGGGCCAGGCGCTCCCCCTGCTCATGCGGGCCAGGATGGGTCGCACGCCCAATCCGGGATCGACGCTGCAGAGCATCCGCCGGCACCAGCCGACCGAGATCGACTACCTCAACGGCGCGATCGTGGAGACCGGCTCCGAGGTCGATGTCGCGACCCCGGTCAACCGCCTCCTGGTGCAGATGGTGCACGAGGTCGAACGCACCGGTGAGTTCATCGCCCCCGCCGACGTTGCCGCCAGAATCGACCGGCCCGCTGTAGTCGGTTAGCCGGGGTCAGCAGGCGTCGGCGAACACCCGGCGCGGGTGCTCGACATCGCGGTTGTCGATGATGGCGACCGCGGCCGACCGAGGATTCGCCTCGGCGCGGTAGAGCGAGTCGGCGCCCTGCTCGGCGCTCCCGTCCTCGTCCTCCGCCGGCGGCACCTCGAGCCAGACCGAATAGTTCCAGAGGCCGGCCAGCTCGCGACGGTTGAGGAACACCCCCTCGACCATGAGGATCGCGTCCTTGCCCGCCGTCATCCACTTCGGCTGCAGCGCGGCGTCCCTCTTCTCGTCGTAGGCGGCGAGCACGAAACCGGTGCTGCCGGAGGCCCGGAACGGGTCGATCAGCACGCGCTGGAACACCGAGTAGTCGAAGGCGTCGGCGTAGAAGGATTCGGCCGTCTCGGCACTCGGGCTCTCTCGCCTGGCGTGCGTCTTGCGAAAGTCGCGGATGGAGGCGATGAACACCTTGTGTCCGGTGTCGCGCATCGCGTCGGCGAGTGCCGCCGCGAACTCCGCCGTGCCGGCGGTGGACGACCCATCAATGGCGATGATCGCCCGACCGGAGCCGTAGTTGTGCAGGATCTCGCCGGCGAGCGCCTCGAGCTGGTCCTTTTTCTCTGGTGCCCATCTGGCCATGCCGTAAGCCTACGCCGGGCGCGGGCGTCGGAATCGGAATCGGAATCTAGAGTGGAACGGTGAGCATCGTGCCGGCCGTGAACGCGTGGTTCCGAGCGAATGGCCGGGACCTGCCGTGGCGTCGCCCGGGCTTCACCGCGTGGGGAACCCTGGTGAGTGAGTTCATGCTGCAGCAGACGCCGGTGGTTCGCGTGATTCCGAGGCTCGAGGCCTGGCTCTCCCGGTGGCCGACACCGACCGATCTCGCGGCGGTGCCGAGCGGCGAGGCGGTGCGCGCGTGGGAACGGCTCGGCTACCCGCGCCGCGCCCTCAACCTGCACGCGACGGCGGTGGCCATCACCGAGCGGCACGGCGGCGTCGTTCCGCAGGACGTCGGCGAGCTCCTCGCCCTGCCCGGCGTCGGGGACTACACGGCGCGGGCGATCGCCGTCTTCGCCTACGGCCACCGGCATCCCGTGGTCGACACCAACGTGCGACGGGTGATCGCCCGCGCCATCGGCGCCCAGGCCGAGCCTGCGCCGCCCTCGGCCAAGCGGGACCTCGCGGCGATGGAGGCGATCCTGCCGCACGACGTGGAGGAGTCGACGGTGGCGAACGCCGCGATCATGGAGCTCGGCGCGGTCGTCTGCACCGCACGGGCGCCCCGCTGCGAGGAGTGCCCGATCCGCGACCTGTGCGCATGGCGGGCCGCCGGCTACCCGGAATACCTCGGCGCTCGCCAGCCGGTGCAGAAGAAGTTCGAGGGCTCCGACCGGCAGGTGCGCGGCCTCATCCTGCGCGAGCTGCGGGCGTCTGACGTGCCGGTGACCCGCTCGGAGCTGGATTCGGTCTGGCCGGAGGCCGCGCAGCGCGAACGCGCGCTGCGCGGCCTGCTCGGCGACGGCCTCGTCTCCGGCTCGGACCAAGAGGGATACCAGCTTCCCGGCTGAGGATTCCGGATGTCGCCGCCAGGGCGGAGACTGGAGGCGTGCCTGAGCTGCCCGAAGTCCACGCCCTCGTCACCGACCTCGGTGCGCGCCTCACCGGCCGCACCGTGGACCGGCTCGACGTGATCTCCTTCGCCGCCCTCAAGACCTTCGACCCGCCCGTGTCCGCCCTGGCCGGCCGGGTGATCGGGCCGCTCCGGCGCCACGGGAAGTTCCTCGACATCGCGATCGGCGACCTGCACCTCGTGCTGCACCTCGCCCGGGCCGGCTGGATCCGCTGGCGCGAGGGGCCGCCCCAGCCCTCGAAGGGCCTCGGCAAGGGACCGCTCGCCGCGAGGCTCGTGCTCGACGACGGGTCCGGGATCGACATCACCGAGGCCGGCACGAAGAAGAGCCTCGCCCTCTGGCTGGTTCGCGACCCGCTCGACGTGCCCGGCATCGCGCGGCTCGGCCCGGACCCGCTCGCGCCCGCCTTCACCGAGGAGGTTTTCGCCGGCATCCTCGCCACCGCCGGGCGTGCTCAGATCAAGGGCGTGCTGCGCAACCAGTCGATCATCGCCGGCATCGGCAACGCGTACTCCGACGAGATCCTGCACCTGGCCAGGATGTCACCGTTCAAGCCGGCGGCGATGGCGCCCGATGAGGTGTCCCGGCTGTACGCGGCCGTGCAGGAAGAACTGCGCGGCGCGATCGCACGGGCGGACGGCCTCGCCGC
Organism: Lacisediminihabitans sp.; assembly: GCF_043726815.1. Taxonomy (NCBI): domain Bacteria; kingdom Bacillati; phylum Actinomycetota; class Actinomycetes; order Micrococcales; family Microbacteriaceae; genus Lacisediminihabitans; species Lacisediminihabitans sp. Next base: position 58,740 of record NZ_JAYSJZ010000070.1, on the reverse strand, counting down.
GTCCGAGCTCAAGCGGGAGAAGAAGTCAGGGATGCGCGTGCACGGCCGCACCGGCGAGGCCTGCCCCATCTGTGGAGACACCGTGCGGCAGGTGATCTTTGCCGATTCGACGCTGCAGTACTGCCCCACCTGCCAGACCGGCGGCAGGCCGCTCGCCGACCGCGTGCTGAGCCGGCTGCTCAAGTAGCGTCGTACACGAGCGGGTCCCACTCGCGCACGGCGGAGGGCAGCACGACGCCCTCCGTGACGAACGGGTCGCCGCTCATGAACCGCTCACCGGCCTCTCGCGACCGGAAGACGCACATCGCGCCCTCCGCCGCCGGGTCGCCGAAGGTGCCGATCATCCAGATCCCGCCGCCGAGGGCGAACTCGTCGACGTATGCCCGATGCCGCGGGTACACCTCGCCCACCCGATCGAAGCCACCGGGACTCGGGGCGTAGAAGCTCACGTACAACACGCACGACATCGTATTCCGCGAATCCCCGCCCGGCACCCGCGCAGAACGGCGCCGCCGGGCTTTAATCGAGCGAGACGACGAAGGGCAACAATGACTGCACGAACCATAGTGATCACCGGGGCGAGCGACGGGATCGGCGCGGCTGCCGCGCGTGCCCTGAAGGCGCGCGGAGATACCGTGGTCGTGGTCGGGCGCTCCCCCGAGAAGACCCAGGCGATCGCGGCCGAGCTCGATGTGGACTGCTACGCGGCCGACTTCGCGGACCTCGGCCAGGTGCGGTCGCTCGCGGCCGAGCTGCTCGCGCGCTACCCCCGCATCGACGTGCTTGCCAACAACGCCGGCGGCATCATGGCCAATCGAGAACTCACCGTCGACGGCCACGAGAAGACGTTCCAGGTGAACCACCTCGCGCCGTTCCTGCTCACGACCCTGCTGATGCAGCGCCTGGTGGACAGCTCGGCGAGCGTCATCAACACGTCAAGCGGGGCGAATCGCTACGGCAGGATCGACATCGACGACCTCGACCTGGCCAACCGGTACTCGGCAAACCGGGCGTACGGCAACGGCAAGCTCGCCAACATCCTCTTCACCCGGGAACTCCATCGCCGCTACCACGAGGCCGGGATCTCGACCGCCGCCTTCCACCCCGGGGTCGTCGCCACGAGCTTCGCCGCCGCCTCCACCAGCTTCATGCGCCTCGGCTACACCGGCTTCTTCTCCCGCTTCATGCTCTCGCCGGAGAAGGGCGCGGACACCCTCGTCTGGCTTGCCACGACGGCGCCCGGAACCGACTGGGTCTCCGGCGAGTACTACGAGAAGCGGGCCATTCAGAAGGCGAACAAGCAGGCATACGACGGCGAACTCGCCCGCGAGCTCTGGGAGCGCAGCGAGGCGGCCGTCACGCCGTAGAGGACTACTCCTCGTCGTCTTCCGCGTACTCGCGCGGCTTCACGTACGGGTCCTCGTCGCCGGCGTACTGCGCCGTGCTCTTGAGGCTGCCGAGCTCGGCGTCGCGACTGTGGGCCTCGGCCAGCAGCGCCTCGATGTGCTTGGCGTTCTCGGGGATGGCGTCCGCGATGAACTCGAGCGACGGGGTGAGGCGCGCCGTGATGTTCTTGCCGACCTCGCTGCGGAGCATGCCGGTCGCAGACTTCAGCGCGGCCGCGGAATCCGCCCGCTCCTCGTCCGTGCCGTACACCGTGTAGAACACGGACGCGTGCTGGAGGTCGCCGGTCACCTTGACGTCGGTGATCGTGACGAAGCCCAGCCGCGGGTCCTTGAGGCCCCGCTCGAGCGTCTTGGCCACAATCACCTTGATGCGGTCCGCCATCTTGGCGGCGCGAGCCGGATCAGCCATAATCTTTCCCTTTTCCTTCTCAAACAACTGGTAGCAGACGGCGGAGGCCGGTGCCCGGGTAAACAGGCTTGCGGAGCTCGCGGAGCTCCGCCTGTGTCCCGGGCACCGGCCGTAGCCGGCTGCGGACGGGTGTTAGACCCGCACCTTCTCTTTGAGTTCGATCGTCTCGATCTCGTCGCCGATCTGGATGTCGTTGAACTTGCCGAGACCGATGCCGGCCTCGAAGTCCGTGCGAACCTCGGTGACGTCATCCTTGAATCGACGCAGCGACTCGATGGCCAGGTTGTCGCCGACCACGACGCCGTCGCGGATGACTCGTGCCTTCGCGTTTCGGGTGATCGTGCCGGAGCGCACGATGACGCCCGCCACGTTTCCGAACTTGGACGAGCGGAAGATTTCGCGGATCTCGGCAACGCCGGACTGCACCTCTTCGAACTCGGGCTTGAGCATTCCCTTGAGCGCGTTCTCCACGTCTTCGAGCGCCGCGTAGATCACGGAGTAGAAACGCACGTCCACACCCTCGCGAGCCGAACGCTCCCGAGCCTTGGTGTCCGGTCGCACGTTGAACCCGATGATGATCGCGTTGTCGATGGTCGCGAGGTTGACGTCGCTCTCGGTGATGGCACCCACACCGCGGTGGATGATACGCAGCTGCACGCTGTCGTCCACCTCGATCTTGAGCAACGACTCCTCGAGCGCCTCGACGGCACCCGAAACGTCACCCTTGATGATGAGGTTGAGCGACTCGACCTTGCCGTCTTCGAGGGCCTTGGTGAAGTCCTCGAGGCTGATCCGCTTGCGGCTGCGGGCGAGCAGGGCGTTGCGCTCCGCTGCCTCGCGCTTCTCGGCGATCTGGCGGGCGGTGCGGTCATCGTCAGTGACGAGGAACGTGTCGCCGGCGCGGGGCACCGACGTCAGTCCGAGCACGGAGACGGGGCGCGCCGGCGTGGCGAACTGCACCGCCGTGCCGTTCTCGTCGAACATCGCCCGAACGCGGCCGTAGGCGGTACCCGCCACGATCGCGTCGCCGACCTCGAGGGTTCCCGACTGGATGAGCACGGTCGCCACGGCGCCGCGTCCCTTGTCGAGCTTGGCCTCGATGGCCACGCCACGCGCGTCCTTGTTCGGGTTCGCGCGCATGTCCAGTCCGGCATCCGCCGTCAGGAGCACCGCATCGAGAAGCTCGGGGATGCCGATCTTGTTGAGCGCCGAGACGTCGATGAACATGGTGTCCCCGCCGTACTCCTCGGCGACCAGACCGAACTCGGTGAGCTGCTGGCGAACCTTGGCCGGGTTAGCCCCGACCTTGTCGATCTTGTTCACCGCGACCACGATTGGCACGTTTGCCGCCTGGGCGTGGTTGAGAGCCTCGATCGTCTGCGGCATGATGCCGTCATCGGCGGCGACCACGAGGATCGCGATGTCGGTGACCTGCGCACCACGGGCACGCATGGCGGTGAACGCCTCGTGGCCCGGTGTGTCGATGAAGGTGATGGCCCGTTCGACGCCCTCGTGCTCGGCGACGACCTGGTACGCACCGATGTGCTGGGTGATGCCACCGGCCTCGCCGGCGACGACGTTGGCGTTGCGGATCGCGTCGAGCAGACGCGTCTTTCCGTGGTCGACGTGACCCATGACGGTGACGACGGGCGGCCTCGCGACGAGGTCCTCATCGGTTTCGTCTTCGAGCTCCTGGTCGAGGTCGAGGTCGAAGCCTGCGAGAAGCTCGCGGTCCTCATCCTCGGGCGAGACCATTTCGATCTTGAAGCCGAGCTCGTCGCCCAGGATGTCGAAAGTCGCCTCGTCGAGGGACTCCGTCGCCGTGGCCATCTGCCCGAGGTGGAAGAGCACGGTGACGAGGTTTCCGGGGCTGGTGTCGATCTTGTCGGCGAAGTCCGTGATGGACGCGCCACGACGCAGGCGAACGACGGTCTTGCCGTCGCCGCGGGGGACGCTGACGCCACCCAGCGACGGGGCTTCGCGCAGTTCGAATTCTGCTCTCTTCGTACGCTTCGACTTGCGGGCCTTGCTCTTGCCGCCTCCGCGGCCGAACGCGCCTGCCGTGCCGCCGCCGGGGCCGCGCCCGCGACCACCACCGCCGGCCGGACGGTTGGGGCCGAAGTTGGATCCCGGTGCTCCGGCGGGTGCTCCACCCGGACGGAAGCCGCCCCCGGCTCCGCCTGGTCGGGCTCCCGCGCCACCTGGACGCTGGAATCCGCCACCGGCCGCGGCCGGCCGCTGGCCGAATCCGCCCGGGCGCTGGCCCTGGCCGGGTCCGCCGGGTCGCGGTGCGCCTGGGCGCGGTGCGGCCGGGCGCGGGATGCCGCTGGGGCTGGCCGCGGGGCGCGTGTTCATGCCCTGGGTGCTCGCATACGGGTTGTTGCCCGGACGCGGTGCGCCTGGACGCTGCATGCCCTGGGTGCTGGCGAACGGGTTGTTGCCCGGTCGCGCGCTACCGGGGCGCGGGATGTTCGACCCGCCGGCGGCGGGTGCCGCCGGGGTGGCCGGAGCGGCCGCGTCTGGCGTCGCCGCGGGGGTGGCCGGCGCGGCCGGTGCGGCGGATGCGGCTGGCGCAGCCTGCGCGGCCTGCGCGGCGGCTGCCGGGGCGGCGGGTGCGGCCGGCGCTTCGGCCACGGGGGCCGGACGCGGAGCCGGGGCGGGAGCCGGGGCTGCCACCTTCTCCGGAGCCTGGATACCGTCGGCGGCGAGCGCAGCACGAAGCTTGCGGGCTACCGGTGGTTCGATGCTTGAGGAAGGTCCCTTGACGAATTCGCCCATTTCCTTGAGCTTCTCAAGGGCCTTCTTGCTGTCAATGCCGAGTTCTGCTGCGATCTCGTGCACGCGTGGTTTAGCCACTGTTCTCCTTGTCGGGCCAACTCCCGATGAGGAGAAGACCTTAGTTACGGACGGGACTCATTTCGAGTCGCTCATTAGCTGTTGCTCATTAGTTGGTCACTTTGCCGTTCAGCCTGTTCTTATTTGGAACCGTGTGGTTCCGACTGGTGGGTGGTGCTGGTCTGTACCGCTTCGCTCAGTTGCTGCATCGCGAGCACACCGTCGACCCTCAGCGCTCGGCCAAAAGCCTTGCGAGTGATTGAGGTTCCGACGCAGCCAACGGTGGGATGCACCCAAGCGCCTCGACCGGGGAGTGTCGCTGAGAAATCCACGACAGCCTCACCGTCACGCGCAACGACCCGCAGAAGAGAGGATCGTTCGGCACGCTGACGACAGCCAAGACACGTTCTTACAGGTTTCATACTATCCCCTTCGTCAACCGGATGCTGTGCCCGCCTATTCCGTCGCGGGCCGCCCGGGGGCGGGGCCGCGTCGTTCCGGGCCGACGCTCGCAGTCCGGCCGCTGCGGTGCGTCACCGGGCCACTGCGGACGGTCCGGGCCAGCGCGCCGGCCCGGACTGTCCGCAACGGCCCCGCTAAACCCTGTGGCTGGTCACGGACGGTCCCGGCGCACGTCGACGCTGACGCGTCTCCGCGGCCGCGCACGGATCGACATCCAGCGGTACTAGCTGTCTTCGAGAATCGAGTCGGGCTGGATGTCGATCCGTGCGCCCGTCAGCTTGGCGGCGAGGCGGGCGTTCTGGCCCTCCTTGCCGATGGCGAGCGAGAGCTGGTAGTCCGGAACGAGCGCGCGAACCGCCTTCGTCGAGGCGTCGATCACGTACGACGACGTCACCTTGGCCGGCGACAGGGCGTTCGCGACGAACGTCGCCAGGTCCTCGTTGTAGTCGACGATGTCGATCTTCTCGTTGTTCAGCTCGGCGGTGACGGCACGAACCCGCTGCCCCATCTCGCCGATGCAGGCGCCCTTTGCGTTGACCCCCGGCTCGTTCGCCTTCACCGCGATCTTCGTGCGATGTCCGGCCTCGCGGGCCAGGGACACGATCTCCACCACTCCGCTCGCGATCTCCGGCACCTCGAGGGCGAAGAGCTTGCGAACGAGGGACGGATGCGTGCGCGAGACGGTGATCTGAGGTCCCTTGACGCCCTTGCTCACGCTCGTCACGTAGACGCGGATGCGGGAGCCGTGCGCGTAGACCTCGCCCGGCACCTGCTCCTCGGGTGGCAGGATCGCCTCGACGGTGCCCAGGTCGACATGGATCATCCGGGGGTTCGGACCCTGCTGGATCATCCCGGCGACGATGTCGCCCTCGCGTCCCTTGAACTCGCCGAGCACCTTGTCGTCGCCGATGTCGCGCAGGCGCTGGTTGATCACCTGCTTCGCGGCGAACGCCCCGATCCGACCGAAGTCGCTCGGCACATCCTCCGCCTCGCCGATGACTTCGCCCTCATCGTTGAGCTCCGGAACGAAGATGCTCACGTGTCCGGACTTGCGGTCGAGCAACACCCGCGCCTGCGGGTTGCCGTCCTTGGTTTCGACGGCTCCGGTGTGCTTCAGGTAGGCCGTGAGAATCGCCTGCTCGATGATCACCACGAGTTCATCGAAGGGAATTTCGCGTTCGCGCTCCATGAGGCGTAAAACGCTCAGATCAATCTCCACCCGAGGGCCTCCACTATTCAACTAGTCCGTCGTGCACGAACCGCGCACACGACGTATCCCTCTAAGTTAGCAGCCCGTTGCCGCTGCTTACCCGCCTCGGCCTTCCGTCCGCCGACTGGGCAGAAGTGGCGCCACCGGTGCGCGGGAAGCGCCAATTCTGCCCACTCGGCGGATCGCAGTCGGCCTCAGCCGCGCCATCCGCGCTCTCGAAGGATGCCTTTCACCCTGTCGGTGAACTGCCCGGGCCGCACGAAGACGTTGTCGGCGGTGACCCGGATGTGCCGCCAGCCCGCGGCCTCGAAGAGCTCACGGCGCTCGATGTCGTTGCGGAAGGTTCGCGCATCGGTGCGATGCCCGTCGCCCTCGTAGTCGAAAAGCACCCTCCACTCCTCGAGCGTGAGGTCGGCGTGCAGGATGCGGCGACCTCCGTCGACGGGCGTCGCAAAATTCACCCGCGGCTCCGGGATGCCGGCGGCGACGAGCAGCAGCCGGGTGTGCGACTCGGGGCGCGAGTCAACGCCGAACCGAATGCGCGTCACCGCCCACGCGAGCTTCGTCACCCCTCGACCGCCGCGGAACCGTCGCACGGCGGCCTCAAGCATTGCGATCGAGGCGAGCGGTTCCGTGCGAGAGCCACCGGGCAAACGCCTCCCGGACACGAGGAAGTCACCGGCCGCGACGAGGTCCTCGCGAGAGAGGAATACCGCCAGGTGACACCAGGTCGTCGCCGGATCCGTCACCGGCAGGTCGCCGCAGATCGCGACGTCCCCCAGGGTGAGCCGATGCCCGACCACCGCTCGGGACCGCGGTCGAGACGCCGAGCCCCTCGAGGAGACGTGGAGCGGCGCGACAGCGATCGACTCGGGCAGGGGAACGCCGAGAACCGCGGCCGCGGTCGTGTGGCTGAAGACCTCCCCCGGCCCGAGTCTCGGCTCGTAGGCGCGGCACAGCCCGAGGATCGAGGCGAGGTCGAGATCGACGCAACTCACCCCGTGGAACGGATGCGCGACATCCGCACCGCGCAGTCGCCCCCGGGTGAGCGAGTGGCCGGCCGCATTACTCGTGAGGAAGGCGGTGCCGACGAGCCGGCGCGGGATCGGGACGATTCTCGGCATGCCTCATGGTCGACGGATCCGCCTCGCGGTGCGCCCGTTGTCCACAGACCCAGTTCTCCACAGGCGCCTGGCGGCACCTCGCGGAACCTCGCCCGGCGGGGTGAGTGGGCAATAGTGGCGCCACCCGTGAGGCTATGGCGCCACTATTGCCCACTCGGCGGGACTGCCGGGGCGAAGACGGCGCACGCAACGGCACGCGCTGCCCCAGGCGTGGCTCAGGCGAGCGCGGCGACGGCCTGCACGACCTCGTCGATGCCCACCGGGGTCTTCACTCCGGTGCGGCGATCCCACAACTCCACTTTGCCCTCGGCGACGCCCTTGCCCACGATCACGATCACCGGCACGCCGATGAGCTCGGCATCCCCGAACTTCACGCCGGGCGAGACCTTGGGGCGATCGTCGAAGAGCACGTCGAACCGGGCGTCCTCGAACTCGGCGACGAGCTTCTCCGCTGCCGCGTGAACCTCGAGCTCCTTCGTGGCCGCCACCACGTGCACGTCGAACGGCGAGACGTTTCGCGGCCAGATAAGGCCCCGCGCGTCGTTGTTGGCCTCCGCGATCACGGCGAGGATGCGGGTGACCCCGATGCCGTATGACCCCATGGTCACCGTGACGAGCTTGCCGTTCTCGTCGAGCACCTTGAGGCCGAGAGCCTCCGCGTACTTGCGGCCCAGCTGGAACACGTGACCGATCTCCATGCCGCGGGCCAGCTCCACCGGGCCGGATCCGTCCGGCGCGGGGTCGCCGGCGAGCACCTCGGCAACCTCGACCACGCCATCCGCCTCGAAGTCGCGGCCGGCCACCAGTCCGAAGACGTGCTTGCCGTGCTCGTTCGCGCCCGTGATCCAGCCGGAGCCGTCGGAGACGCGAGGGTCGAGGAGGAACCGGATGCCGGTCTCCGAGCGCACCCCGAGCACCGGCCCGGCCGCCGTCCAGGGACCGATGTAGCCCTTGACGAGCCCCGGGTGCCTCTGGAAGTCGGCCTCGGTGGCCGCCTCGACCTCGGCGGGCGCGAACGCCACCTCCGCGCGCTTGAGGTCGACGTCCCGGTCGCCGGGCAGGCCGACGACCACGAGTTCCCGCGTGCCGTCGAGGGCGGTGAGGGCCAGCACGATGTTCTTGAGCGTGTCGGCGGCGGTCCACGCGCGGCCGTCCGGTCGCGGGTGCTTCTCGTTGGCGACATCCACCAGGGTCTGGATCGTGGGCGTGTTGTGGGTGTCGAGCACCTCGGCCGGAGTCAGCTTCTCGTACGAGCGGGCCTCGGGCGCGATCGTGCGGAACGCCTCAACATTCGCCGCGTAGCCGCCGTTCGATCGCACGAAGGTGTCCTCGCCCACCGGGGTGGGGTGCAGGAACTCCTCGCTGCGGGATCCGCCCATCGCCCCGGCATCCGCCTCCACGATCACGTAGTCGAGTCCGAGCCGAGCGAAGATGCGCTCGTAGGCGTCCCGCTGCTTCTGGTACGACTCGTCCAGGCCGGCATCGGTGTAGTCGAAGGAGTACGCGTCCTTCATGGTGAATTCGCGGCCGCGAAGCAGGCCCGCGCGGGGACGCGCCTCGTCCCGGTACTTGTCTTGGATCTGGTAGATCGACAGAGGAAGGTCCTTGTAGCTGGAGTAGAGATCCTTCACCAGAAGGGTGAAGACCTCCTCGTGCGTGGGGGCGAGCAGGTAGTCGGCCCCCTTGCGGTCCTTGAGGCGGAAGATGCCGTCGCCGTAGTCGGTCCAGCGGTTGGTGACCTCGTAGGGCTCACGGGGCAGCAGGGCGGGGAAGTGCACCTCCTGGGCGCCGGCGTTCGCCATCTCCTCGCGGATGATCGCCTCGATCTTGCGGCGCACCTTGAGTCCGAGCGGCAGCCAGGCGAACACCCCGGGGGCCTGCCTCCTGATGTAGCCGGCGCGCACGAGAAGGCGATGGCTCGCCACCTCGGCGTCTGCCGGGTCTTCGCGGAGGGTGCGGACAAAGAGTTGGGAGAGGCGTGTTGGCACCCTCGCTACTTTACCGGGCGCGGGTGGGCGATCGGCGGACGGGTCGAGTCAGGCGGTGACGACCTCGGGCGACCCCACGGCTCCGGCCGGCATCTCCGCGGCGAGCCGGTTGGCCTCCTCGATGAGGGTCGCGACGATCTCCGACTCCGGAACGGTCTTGATGACCTCACCCTTGACGAAGATCTGCCCGCGCCCGTTGCCGCTCGCCACGCCGAGGTCCGCCTCGCGGGCCTCCCCCGGTCCGTTCACGACGCAGCCCATCACGGCGACGCGGAGCGGAACCGTCATCTTCTCCAGGCCGGCGGTCACGTCGTTGGCAAGCTGGTAGACATCCACCTGGGCGCGACCGCAACTCGGGCAGGACACGATCTCGAGCTTGCGCTCGCGCAGGTTGAGCGACTGCAGAATCTGCAGCCCCACCTTCACCTCCTGCACGGGCGGGGCGGAGAGGGACACGCGAATGGTGTCTCCGATCCCCTCGGAGAGCAGGATGCCGAAGGCCGTCGCGGACTTGATGGTGCCCTGGAACTCCGGCCCGGCCTCGGTCACGCCGAGGTGCAACGGCCAGTCGCCGCGCTCGGCGAGCAGCCGGTAGGCCTTCACCATGATGACGGGGTCGTTGTGCTTCACCGAGATCTTGAAGTCGTGAAAGTCGAGCTCCTCGAACAGGCTCGCCTCCCAGACCGCGCTCTCGACGAGCGCCTCGGGGGTGGCCTTGCCGTACTTCTGCAGCAGGGAGGGCTCGAGCGAGCCGGCGTTGACGCCGATCCGGATGCTCACGCCCGCCGCCTTGGCCGCCGCGGCGATCTTGCCGACCTGGTCGTCGAACTTGCGGATGTTGCCCGGGTTGACGCGAACGGCGCCGACCCCGGCGTCGATGGCGGTGAACACGTAGCGGGGCTGGAAGTGGATGTCGGCGATCACCGGGATCTGGCTCTTCGCCGCGATGATGTGCAGCACGTCCGCGTCGTCCTGGTGGGGAACGGCCACCCGCACGATGTCGCAGCCGGTGGCCGTGAGTTCGGCGATCTGCTGAAGCGTCGCATTGATGTTGGTGGTCTGCGTGGTGGTCATCGACTGCACGCTGACCTGGGCGTCGCCGCCCACCTTCACCTTGCCGACGGAGATCTGGCGGGTCTTGCGACGCGGGGCCAATACGGGAGGAGTCGAGGGCATACCCAAGTTGATTGCTGGCACGCCTCCGATTCTAAGCGTCCCCGGTGAACGCACGCTGGGCGGGCGCGCGATTGGCGCTATCCGATGGGGATGGGCTTGACGATGTCCGCATAGATCAGCAGCACGCTCATCGCGCCGAGGATGATCACCACGGCGAAGGTGAGCGGCACGAGCCTGGCCGTGTCGACCGGCCCCGGGTCGCGGCGCTTGAAGAGCTTGGCGAAGAAGCGCCGGATGGCCTCCCACAGCGCGCCGGCGACGTGGCCGCCGTCGAGGGGCATCAGCGGCACGAGGTTGAACACGAGCAGCGCGACGTTGAGCGACGCGATGATGCCGAGCAGGTAGGAGAAGCGCTCGACGAACGGGATCGTGTTGATGCTCGTGATCTCGCCGGCGAGGCGGCCGACGCCGACCACGCTGACCGGTCCGTTGGGGTCGCGGGCGCCGGGGCCGAACGCGGCGTTGGCGACATCCACGAGCCTGGCCGGGAGGTTGAGGATGAGGTGCACGTCCTGGCCGATGGTCGTGCCGACGGCCGGCAGCACGGCGGACACCGGCTGCTGCTTGAGCTCGTACGCGGCGCCGATGCCCAGGAAGCCGACCTTCTCGGTGACCGGCTTCTTGCTCGCGTCCTCGACGACCTTTCCGGCGGCGTCGTAGACGTAGCGCTCGGTGAGCAGCGGCGTGGCGCTGAGGTCAACCTTCTTGCCGTCGCGAAGCACCGTAATCGCGAGCGGGTCCCCCGCCGACGTGCGGATGATCGACGTCGCCTGGGTCCAGCTGTCGATGGCGGTGCCGTCGATGGTCAGGATCTTGTCGCCCGGCTTGATCCCGGCGGCCGCGCCAGGAGCGGCCGCGGCATCCGGAGTGCACTTCTGGCTCGCACTCGACGCCGGGACGACGCAGGCCGAGACGCTGCCGACGGTGGTGCTCAGCTGCTGGGTGCCGAAGCCGCAGAGCACGATGGCAAACAGCACGACGGCGATCACGAGGTTCATGAACGGGCCGCCGAGCATGATGATCACGCGCTTGTAGACCGGAAGCTTGTAGAAGACCCGGTTCTCGTCGCCCTGCTTGATCGTGTCGGCGCTCGCGGTCCTCGCGTCCTGCACGAGGCTCTGGAAGAAGCCGGTGCTCGCGCTCCTCGCCTTTCCGCTCTCGCGGGCCGGCGGATACATGCCGGCCATGGAGATGTAGCCACCGAGCGGGATCGCCTTCACGCCGTACTCCGTCTCGCCCCGCTTGCGCGAGAAGAGAGTGGGACCGAAGCCGATCATGTACTGGCCGACGCGCACCCCGAAGAGCTTCGCCGGCACGAGGTGGCCGACCTCGTGGAGCCCGATGGACACGGCGATGCCGACGAGCACGACAAGGATGCCAAGGATGTACAGCAGGACGGTTTCCACGGATCCAAGGATAAGCGCGTGACACTAGCAACTGGCTGTGTGCGCGGCCCCCGCTTTCGAGGGGCTAGCCGCGGGCGGAGAGCGCCGTCTCGGCGGCCTCCCGGGCCCAGCGCTCGGCGTCGAGAACGGCGTCGACGGTGAGCGCACCCTCCCGCGGGTCGTGGGCATCCACGATCGCCGCGACGGTGTCGAGGATGTCGAGATAGCCAATCCGACCGGCGTGGAACGCGTGCACCGCCTGCTCGTTCGCCGCGTTGAACACCGCCGGGAATGTGCCGCCCACCCTCCCGACGCTCTTGGCGAGCTCCACCGCCGGGAAGGCTTCGGTGTCGAGCGGCTCGAAGGTCCAGCTGCTCGCGGTCGTCCAGTCGAGGGGCGCGCCCACGCCGGGTACGCGGTTCGGCCAGTCGAGGCCGAGCGAGATGGGCAGCCGCATGTCGGGCGGCGAACACTGGGCGATCGTCGACCCGTCGACGAACTCGACCATCGAGTGCACGATGGACTGCGGATGCACCGTCACGTCGATCCGGTCGTACGGCACGTCGAAGAGGTAGTGTGCCTCGATCACCTCGAGCCCCTTGTTCACCAGGGTCGACGAGTTGGTGGTGACGACGAGCCCCATGTCCCAGGTCGGATGCGCGAGCGCCTCGGCGGGAGTCACGCCGCGCAGCGACTCGCGGCTGCGGCCCCTGAACGGTCCGCCCGAGGCGGTGAGCACGAGTCGACGCACCTCCTCGGCGGTTCCCGAGCGCAGGGCCTGGGCGATCGCGGAGTGCTCGGAGTCCACCGGCACGATCTGCCCGGGGCTCGCGAGGGCGGTCACGAGGTCGCCGCCCACGATGAGGCTCTCCTTGTTCGCGAGCGCGAGGGTGGTTCCCGTCTCGAGGGTGGCAAGCGTGCAGCCGAGTCCGACCGAGCCGGTGATGCCGTTGAGCACGACATCAGCGGCCACCGTCCGCACGAGCTGCTCGGCCTCGAGCTCGCCGAGCGCCGTGTGTTCGACGCCGAAGACGCGCGCCTGCTCGTCCATCGCGGCGCGGTTGGTGCCGGCCGCCAGCCCCACGACCTCGAACAGGTCGGGATGGGCCGCGATCACATCCAGCGCCTGCACGCCGATCGAACCGGTCGACCCCAGGATGATTACTCGGCGCATGACGCCATCCTTTCATCCCCCGCAGCAAACGACATCGCGGCAAACGAGACTGCCGCAACGACGAGAGCGTCGCCGCCACCCGGTGGGGCGGCGACGACGCTCTCGTCTCGGTGGTGCGACTACTGGGTGGCGAGGATGTCGATCACGAACACCAGGGTGTCCGTGCCGCTGATCCCGGCCTGGGCCTGGCCGGCGGCTCCGTAGCCGTCGGCGGGCGGGATCACGGCGAGCACCTGCGAGCCGACCTTCTGGCCGACGAGGGCCTTACCGAATCCGGGCACCACTCCCGAGGTCTGGAAGGTCGCCGGCGTGCCCTTGGTCCAGCTGGAGTCGAAGACCTTGCCGGTGCCCCAGATGACTCCCGTGTAGTGCACGGTGACGGATGCGCCGTCCTTGACGGTGGCGCCGCTGCCCTTCTTGAGATCGGCGATCTGCAGGGTCGTCGGCGCGTCGGCCTTGGGCACGGTGATCGTGGGGGCACCGCTCGCGGCGAGCTTGACCGTCGGCAGACCGGCCGGGGCGGGCTGCGCGGCGCCGTTCGCCTTCTTGAGGGCCGTGACCGGCTTCTTCGCGGTCACGACATCGATCACGAAGACTATCGAGTCCTTCGCGCCGATGCCGAGGCTCGGCGACCCGGTCTTGCCGAAGGCGTCGGCCGGCGGGATGATCGCCGAGACGCGCGATCCCTGCGGCGAGCACGCGACGGCCTTGTAGAGCCCCGGAATGAGGCTCTTCTTGTCGAGGGTGAGCGGCTGGGCCTTGGTCTTGCCGAATCCGGTCGAGTCGATCTTCTTGCCGGTGGTGGCGTTGAATACCGTGTAGTTGATGGTGACGGCGCTGCCCGACTGGGCGACGGCGCCCTTGCCCGTGATGTCCACCGTGCGCTCGGTGGCCTTCGCCGTGAGCGGCGTCGTGAACTTCACCGTCGGTTCCGCGCCGAACTTGCCCTTCACCGACACCTTGTCCGAACTCGCACCGGCCTTTGTCGCGACGCAGGAGCTGTCAGCGTTAGTGGTGGCCGAGCACGCGGCGAGCGAGAGTGCAAGCACACCCGCGAGAGCGATCGAGCTGAGGAATTTCGACACAAATCTGCTTTCTGAAGTTCGGGAGGGTTTCGGCAAGTATTCCCGACCGACCTTTGCGGAACCTGATCAGGGCCTGAATCAAGCGTACCGGAGCCGAATCGGCCGCGGCGACTCGGCCCCCGATGCCGCTATTCCGCGAAGATTCGCGGCTCGTGCAGCACCGCGAAGTTGACGGAGTTCGCGATGAAGCACTTCGCACCCGCCTCGTGGTGGAGTTCGAGGGCCAGGTCAGGGTCACCGGACGAGATGGTGACGATCGGGCGGAGGGTGGCGCTGGTGAAGTGGCCGCCGCCGTCCGCGGTCTGCACCATGGTGCCCTCCGCGGCATCCGTGTACGCCGTCACGACGACGCCGTTGGCCGCCGCGACGTGCAGGTAGCTGAGCATGTGGCACTGGCTGAGCGCGGCGAGGAGCAGCTCCTCGGGGTTCCACCGGTCGGCGTCGCCGTGAAACGTGCGGTCGCTCGACCCGCTGATGTCGTGCTTGCCGTCCGCGCGCACCACATGATCGCGGCCGTACGACTTGTAGTCGCTCGTTCCCGTGCCACGGTTGCCGAGCCACTCGATTTCGACCGCGTAATTGTGTTGGAGGATCACTCATTCCACGCTACCCCCTCCGCCGCCGCCCTTCGAGTTTCCGAGGCCGCGGCGATAGGCTCGATGCACCATGACTGACACGCTCGCTCCCCTGCAGACCACCGACCCGATCGTCCAGGAACGGCGAGTCGTCACCGCCATCCCCGGGCCCCTCTCCCAGGCGATCCACGCGCGACGCCTCGCGGTGATCCCGGGCGGCGTCTCCTCGGCCCTGCCGATCTATATCGCGCGGGCCCACGGGGCGATCGTCGTGGATGCGGACGGCAACCAGTACATCGACCTCGGCTCCGGCATCGGCGTCATGACGATCGGCCACACCGACGAGGCCGTCGTCGCTGCCGCCAGCGCGCAGCTCGCCCTCGTCACCCACGCGATGTTCACCATCACCCCGTACGAGTCGTACGTGCGCGTGGCCGAGCTGCTCGCCGAGCACACCCCGGGCGACTTCGCCAAGAAGACGGTGCTGCTCAACTCCGGCGCGGAGGCCGTCGAGAACGCCGTCAAGATCGCCCGCAAGTTCACCGGACGCCCCGGCGTGGCCGTGCTCGAGCACGCCTACCACGGTCGCACCAACCTCACGATGGCGATGACCTTCAAGGCCATGCCGTACAAGGCCGGCTTCGGTCCCTTTGCGGCCTCCATCCACCACGCGCCCAACTCCTACCCGTTCCGGGACGGACTGAGCGGCGCCGAGGCAGCGAAGCGCACGATCGGCTATCTCGAGAAGACCGTTGGCGCATCCGACCTGGCCTGCCTCGTCGTCGAGCCGATCCAGGGCGAGGGCGGCTTCGTCGTGCCGGCGGAGGGCTACCTCCCCGCGCTGCAGGAGTGGTGCAGCGCGAACGGGATCGTCTTCATCGCCGACGAGATCCAGAGCGGCATGGCCCGCACCGGGGCGTACTTCGCGAGCGAGCACTTCGGCGTGGTGCCCGACATGGTGCTCACGGCGAAGGGCATCGCCGGCGGCCTGCCGATCGCGGGTGTCACCGGCCGCGCGGAGATCATGGACTCGTCGCATCCCGGCGGGCTCGGCGGCACCTTCGCCGGAAACCCGGTGGCGGCCGCCGCCGCGGTGGCGGTGTTCGACGCCATCGAGAGCCGCAACCTGCTCGCGGACGGCAAGCGCATCGAGGGGGTGCTGCTGCCGGCGCTCCTCGCCCTGCAGGGGAAGTACGACGTGATCGGCGACGTGCGCGGAATCGGTGCCATGCTCGCCATCGAGCTGGTGCTCCCGGGCACGGGATCGACCACCAAGGAGCCGAATCCCGCCGCCGTGTCGGCCATCACCGCGTTCGCCGCTCAGCACGGCGTGCTGCTGCTCAGCGCTGGCACGTTCGGCAACATCATCCGCTTCCTGCCGAGCCTCGCCATCACCGACGAGCTGCTGCGCGACGCGATCGGCGTGCTCGACGACGCGTTCGCCGCCCTGTGAGCCACCCGCTCCTGGCGGCCGAGGCCGTCGAACTCGCGATCGTCTCGCGATCCGGTTTCGACGAGTCGCGGCACAGCGGCGCGGCCGTCGTCGTCTCCGCGGACGGCTCCGTCGCGCGGCAACTGGGCAACGGGGACGCGCTGATCTTCGGGCGATCCTCGCTCAAACTCTTCCAGGCGATCGCCGTGCTCCGGGCCGGCGTCGAACTCGAGGGCGCCCAGCTCGTGCTCGCGTCGGCGAGCCACGGCGGCACGGTCGAGCACCTGCGCATCGTCGAGCAGTTGCTCGCGAGGGCGGGCGTCGGCGCCGAGGCGCTGCAGTGCCCGATCGACTGGCCGCTCGACGGCACGGCGCGGCACGCGTCGGCCACCCCCAGCCGGCTGCAGATGAACTGCTCGGGCAAACACGCGGCGTTCCTGCTGGCCTGCGTGACGAACGGCTGGCCGACGGAGACCTACCTCGAACAGAACCATCCGCTCCAGCTGCTCATCCGCTCCACGATCGAGGAGTTCACCGGCGAGGCGATCGAACGCGTCGGGGTGGACGGATGCGGCGCCCCCGTCTTCGCGACCACCCTCCGGGGTCTCGCCACCGGCGCGGGCCGCGTCGCATCGGCGACCACCGACGGCGGCGACCCGGATGCGGCGAGGCTGTCGGCGGCCATCCGCGAGAACCCCTGGGCCATCGATGGCGTCGGCCGACCCAACACCGTGGTGATCGAGGAGCTCGGCATCGTCGCGAAGGGCGGCGCGGAGGGCGTGATGGTGATGGGCCTGGCCGACGGCACCGCCGTGGCTCTCAAGATCCTGGACGGCGGCGCGCGGGCGGCGACCCTGGTCGCCATCGAGCTGCTCGCCTCGGTGGGCGCGGTAACCCGGCCGGACGCCGACCGGGTGATCGCCCTCACCACCGACGAGGTTCTCGGCGGCGGCGTGCCGGTGGGGCGCCTGCGGGCGTCGGAGCTCGTGCTCGGGCTCTGACGCCGGCACGGGCGACGCGGCGCTACGCGAAGAGCGCCGCGACCGCCTCGCGGAACGCTGCAGTGTGACGTTCGACGTCGGCGGCCGTGGTGGCCGGGCTCATGAGCGCCATGTTGTGGAACGGCGTGATGAGGATGCCGCGGTTGAGGGCGTGCAGGTGCAGGTACTGCTGAAGCTCGAAGTCGTCTGCCGCGGCGGCCTCCGCCCCGTCGACGGGCGGGGTGCTGCGAAAGCTGTACTCGGACCTGGCCCCGAGCTGGGTCACCTGCCACGGCACGTCGAACTCGTCGAGGGCCGCCTGCACCCCCACCGTCCACTCGGTGGCCCGATCGATCATGCCCACGAACGCGGAGGCGGTGAGCACCTCGGAGAGAGTCGCTCGGATGCCGGCCAGGGAGAGCGCATTTCCGGCGAGCGTGCCGCCCACTCCCCCCACGTCGATGTCCTCGAGGTCGAGGCTCGCGCGAACGAGGGCCGCGAACGACGCCGTCATTCCGTACGCGCCGGCCGGAATTCCACCGCCGATGCTCTTGCCGACCACCACGGCATCCGGGTCGAGTCCGTCCCGGGCGATCATGCCGCCCGGGCCGGCGCAGAGCGTGTGCGTCTCGTCGATGATGAGGATCACGCCGTACCTGGTGCACAGCTCGCGGACGGCCGCGTGGTAGCCGGGAGCCGGCAGCACGATTCCGATGTTGGTCAGCGCCGGCTCCATGAGCATCGCGGCGATCTCACCGGTGGCGAGAACGCGCTCGAGGGCGGCGACGTCGTTGAACGGAACGACGGCGGTCGTGAGCGACGGCGGCACGGGAGCACCGATCGTGCCTCGGCGCTCCACCACCGCGCCCCGGTGATCGAGGGTGGCATACGCCTCGTCGACGGTGCCGTGGTAGCAGTAGTCGTGCACGACTATCTTGCGGCGGCCGGTCACCTGGCGCGCGTAACGGATGAGGCTGCGGTTGGCGTCCGTGGCCGAGAGGCTGAACTGCCAGCTCGGCACCCCGAACCGGTCGGCGAGCAGCGTGGCCGCCGCGGCGGCATCGGCCGTGGGGAGCATGAACGTGGAACCGCGACCCAGCTGCGCGGTGATCGCCGCGACCGCGGCAGGCGGGGCGTGGCCGCACATGGCGCCGGTGTCGCCGAGGCACAGGTCGACGTGGTCCATGCCGTCCGCGTCCACGAAGTGCGCGCCGCTCGCGCTCTCGACGTAGACCGGCCAGGGCCCAGGCCACTTCGCCATCCAGAGCATGGGGACGCCGTCCGGAAGGTGCGGGAGCGCCTCGGCGAAGAGCGCCTCCGAGCGCGGCCTCGCCGCGGCGAAGGTCTGCATCTCGATCTGCCAGAGCTCGGCCAGCCGCTCTCGATCCTGGTACACGGCTACTGCACCTTCGCGAGTCGCTTGCGCCTGGCCGCCGCAGAGATCTGCTGGGCGAGCACGAGCACGATCGCGAGGATGAAGACCGCGGACGCGATGACGTTCGCCTCGGCCGGCACCCCCCGCGCGGCGGACACGTAGATGAACTTGGGGAAGGTGTCCGTGGTTCCGGAGTTGAAGTTGGTGATGATGAAGTCGTCGAAGCTCAGCGCGAACGAGAGCAGGGCCGCCGCGACGATGCCCGGCAGCAGGAGCGGGAAGGTGATGCGCCAGAAGACCTGGCCGGGTGAGGCGTAGAGGTCGCGTCCGGCCTCCTCGAGCGCCGGGTCGAGGCTCGTGACCCTCGCCTTCACCGTCACGACCACGAAGCTGATGCAGAACATGGTGTGGGCGAGGATGATCGTGCCGAGCCCCATGTCCGCCCCCAGACCGAGGAACTCGGCGGCCAGTCCGGCGCCGAGCACGACCTCGGGGGTCGCCATCGGCAGGAACAGCAGAAGGTTCACCCCGGTGCGGAAGCGGAAGCGGTAGCGCACGAGGGCGATCGCTATCGCCGTGCCGAGGGTGGTGGCGGCGAGGGTGGCGATGACACCGATCAGGATGCTGTTGCCGAAAGCCTCGCAGACCCCCTGCGCCGCGCAGACATTCGTCCACTTGTCGAGGGTGAAGCCTCGCCAGGAGATGTTCGACTTGAGCGAGTCGTTGAACGAGAACACGAAGGTGTACACGATCGGCACGAGCAGGAAGATCAGCGCGAGCCCTGCGTACACGGGGAGCAGCCAGCGACCGAGGCTGAACCGGGCCCTGGACGGTCGTGGTGCCGGGGTCTCCATCACCGCGCCGAGGGCGCGCGCCTCCTGGAGCGTCACAGCAGCCCCTCCGTTCCGGTCTTCCAGACATAGACCGACAGCAGGATGTAGACGATCACGAGCACGAGGATCGCCGACATCAGGATTATCGACAGGGCGGCGGCGGCGGGGTAATTCTGCAACTCGAAGAAGTTGCTGTCGATCACGTTGCCGATCATGGTCGTGCCCGTGCCACCGAGAAACTGCCGACTCGCATTGACGTAGTCGCCCGCGGCCGGGATGAACGTGAGGAGCACCCCCGAGATGATGCCGGGCGCCGAGAGCGGAAGGGTGATCGTGCGGAAGGTGGTGAACGGCCGTGCGTAGAGGTCGCTGCCGGCCTCCAGGTATCGGGTGTCGAGCCGCTCGAGCACCGCGTAGAGCGGGAGGGTCATGAACGGGATGAAGTTGTAGGTGAGTCCGAAGATCACCGAGAACGGGGTTCCGGTGATGTGCGCGTCCGGCGCCATGAGGGAGAGTCCCTTGAGCGCCGAGACGAGGAACGACTCGTCCGACAGCATCGACTTCCACGCCATCGTGCGCAGCAGGAAGCTGATGAAGAACGGCGCGATCACCAGCACCAGCAGGAGGTTCTGCAGGAGCGGCCGGTGCCGCACCTTCACCGCGATGAAGTAGGCCAGCGGGTAGCTGAACAGCAGCGCGAACACCGTCGCGACCAGCGAGTAGCCGAACGATCTCAGGATCTGCGGGGTGTACTGCGCGATCACCGTGGCATAGTTGCCGATCTCGAAGCCGGGCACGAACTGCCCGATGTCACCGGACGGCGACGGCGCCTGCAGCGAGGTCGTCACGAGGGTGAAGAGCGGAACCAGGAAGAAGATCACGAGGTAGAGCACGCCGGGGGCGAGAAGCAGGAGGGCGATCTTGCTTCGGCGTTTTGGCGCCTGCTCCTGGGCTGGCGCCGCGCTGGCGAATGCTGAGAAGGCCACGGTTATGCCTCCTCGAGCTCCGACATGAGGGCGCGCTTCTTCTCGAGCGCGATGGATGCCGTGTCGGTGTCCGAGCTGAAGCGCGGCTGCCTGGGCGCCTCATCCTCCAGCCCGAATCCGTGCTCGACCTTCCAGCTCACCCAGGTCTCCGTTCCCTCGCCGACCAGCGGACCCACGCCCATGTTCTGCGCGAAGACCACGATCGAGCCGAGGCCCGGGATGGCGACGATGTACTGGGTGCTCACTCCGCTGAACGACACGTCGATGACCCGGCCCGGTCCGAGCAGGTTCGTGCCGGCCTCGGGCTTCGGCTCGGTCACGTGCAGCGTCAGCTTCTCGGGCCGGGCACCGACGGTGACCTCGCCGGAGTGACGCTGGGCGCGGGACTTGGGAACGACGATCTTGTTGCCCTCGACGTTGACCGAGATACTGTCGGCGGTCGTGCCCTCGACGGGGCCGGTGAAGAGGTTCGACTGGCCGAGGAAGTTGGCGACGAAGGCAGTGCGCGGAAGCTCGTAGAGCACCTCGGGCGCGCCGAGCTGCTCGATCTTGCCCTTGTTCATCACCGCGACCGTGTCGGCCATGGTCATGGCCTCCTCCTGGTCGTGGGTCACGTGCAGGAAGGTGAGCCCCACCTCCTCCTGGATTGACTTGAGCTCCAGCTGCATCTGCCGGCGGAGCTTGAGGTCGAGGGCGCCGAGCGGCTCGTCGAGCAGCAGCAGCGCCGGGCGGTTCACGATCGCCCGCGCGAGGGCCACGCGCTGCTGCTGTCCGCCGGACAACTGCTGCGGGCGGCGGGCGGCCAGGTGATCGAGCTCGACCAGGCGCAGCGCCTCGTGGGCCTTGCCCGTCGCATCCGCGATCTTGCGGCGACGCAGGCCGAACGCCACGTTCTCGATGATCGTCATGTGCGGGAAGAGCGCATAGCTCTGGAACACGGTGTTGACCGGCCGCTGGTACGGCTTCGTGTCCGTGACATCCTTGCCGCCGATGAGGATGCGACCGGCGGTCGCCTCCTCGAGGCCGGCGACGAGACGCAGCGTCGTCGTCTTGCCGCAGCCCGAAGGCCCGAGCAGGGCGAAGAACGAGCCGGCCGGGATCGTGAGATCCATGCCCTCGATCGCGGTGAACCCGGGGAATCGCTTCTGGATTCCCACGAGCTCCAGGTCGGCGCCGGACTCGGCGAAGACTCCGCCCGCCATTACGAGCCCAGCAGCACGGCCTGGAAGGCCGCCCCGTACTTGCTCTCTTCGGCGCCCGTGAGGGTGCGGAAGATCTTGGTCTTGGCGAGCGTGTCCTCGTTAGGGAAGATGAGCTGGTTGTCGGCGAGCGCCGGATCGATCTTCTGCATGGCCTCCTTCGCGCCGACGACGGGGGTGATGTAGTTGACCCACGCGGCGACCTGCGCGGCCACCTCCGGCTCGTAGTAGTAGTCGATGAGCTTCTCGGCGTTCGCCTTCTCGCTCGACCCGACCGGGATGAGGAAGTTGTCGTTCCAGAGCGTGCCACCCGCGGTCGGGATCGCGAACTCCCACTTGTCTCCGGCCTCCGCGTTGATCACGGTGATGTCGCCTGACCAGCAGATCGCGGCGAGGGTGTCCTCGCTCTTGAGGTCTTCGAGGTAGGCGTTGCCCTTGATGTTGCGGATCTGGCCGTCCGAGACCTGCTTCTTGAAGACCTCGATGGCGCTGTCGAATTCCTTGTCGCCCCACTTGCTCGAGATGTCGACGCCGTTCTGCATCATGATGAGGCCCATGGTGTCGCGCATCTCGGAGAGCACGCCGACGCGGCCCTTGAGCGACTTGTCCCAGAGGTCGTCGACCGACTTGAGGCCGTTCGGCAGCTTCTCCTTGTTCCAGCAGATGCCGGCGAAGCCGCCCTGCCAGGGCAGGGAATGCTTGCGTCCCGGGTCGAAGTCGGGGTTCTGCAGCGTCGGGGTGAGGTTCTTGGCGTTGGGGATCTTCGACTTGTCGAATTCCTGCGTGTAGCCGAGCCGGATGAGGCGACCGACCATCCAGTCGGTGAGGCACACCACGTCGGCACCGATGTCCTGGCCCAGCGCGAGCTGGCCCTTCACCTTGCCGTAGTAGGTGTTGTTGTCGTCGACAGCCACGTCGTACTTGACCTTGATGCCGGTCTGCTTCTCGAATTCGACCAGGGTGGGGTAGTTGCCCTTGTCGTCCTCGTCCAGGTAGGCGGCCCAGTTCGCCCAGTTGAGCGCCTTCACCGAGTCGGACTTGTCCTTCGCCGGGGTGGGCTTCGTCGCTCCGCCGCTGGAGCAGGCCGCCAGGGTCAGAGCCGCGGCCCCGATCCCTGCCCCCTGCAGGATGTTGCGCCTCGTGATCGGCGCCTGCCTTGCTTGCTGGATCAACCGCTGGATCATCGGGTCTTGGGGCATTGATCTGGTCATCGAGGGTACTCCTTGAGCGACGGGAACATGACGCGGACACCGGCGTCCCGCATGCGTCGATACTTGCACAGTGGCGGGGCGAACCGCACCCAAAATGGGGCAAATCCCCCATCACGAAACACAATCTTTACGAAATCAGCACCAGAGCGCCCATTTTCGGTGCGGATTCGTGTGTCTGCCGAGACTACGCTTGGAGTTGCGTCAACAACGTCGTTGGCTGCCGAGGGTCGTGTCGAGTCAGGAGTGCAATGAAGATCGCCGTGCCAACAGAGGTCAAGAACAACGAGTTCCGGGTGGCCATCACCCCGGCCGGGGTGCACGACCTCACGTCCAATGGACACGAGGTGCTGATCCAGGCGGGGGCCGGGCTCGGCTCTTCGATCCCCGACGAGGAATACGTGGCGGCCGGGGCGACGATCACCGCCGACGCCGCGACCACCTGGGCCGCCGCCGACCTCCTGCTCAAGGTCAAGGAGCCGGTGGAGAGCGAATACGGCCACTTCCGCGACGGCCTGCTGCTCTTCACGTACCTTCACCTCGCCGCCGAGCGCCGACTCACCGACGAACTTCTCGCAGCCAGGGTCACCGCCATCGCCTACGAGACGGTGCAACTCCCGTCGAGGGCCCTTCCCCTCCTCGCCCCGATGAGCGAGGTCGCCGGCAGGCTCGCGCCCATCGTCGGGGCGAACGCGATGCTCAAGCCCAACGGTGGTCCCGGGCTGCTCGTTCCCGGCGTGCCCGGCACCCGCCCCGCCCGCGTGGTCGTGCTCGGCGGCGGCGTCGCCGGCACCAACGCCGTCTCGGTTGCGGTGGGCCTCGGCGCCGAGGTCGTCGTGCTGGACACGAACATCCAGCGGCTGCGCGAACTGGACGCCCTGTACGCGGGTCGCGTGCAGACCATCGCGTCGAACAGCTTCGAAATCGAGAGGGCCTGCATCTCGGCCGACCTCGTGATCGGCTCGGTGCTGGTGCCGGGCGCGAAGGCCCCGAAGCTGGTGAGCAACGACCTGGTGTCGCGGATGAAGCCGGGAAGCGTGCTCGTCGACATCGCCGTCGACCAGGGCGGCTGCTTCGAAGACAGCCACCCCACGACGCACGCGGACCCCACGTTCACCGTGCACCGTTCGCTCTTCTACTGCGTGGCGAACATGCCGGGCGCCGTGCCGAACACCTCCACCTACGCGCTGACCAACGCGACGCTGCCCTACGTGCGCTCCATCGCGAGTCTTGGCTGGAGGGATGCCCTGCGCGGGGATCCCGCCCTCGCCCTCGGGCTGAACACCCACGCGGGGCACCTCGTCAACGGGCCGGTCGCCACGGCGAACGGCCTCGAGTTCCAGTCCGTCGAGAGTGTTCTGGCCTGACCGGTCGACCGCACTGAGCGGATCAGCCGGGCTCCTGGTCTGGCAGCGCGCGCACCCGGCGCAATGACCCGTCCGGCTCGAGCAGCCAGCCGTCCGTCGACCGCCGAACTATCGGCGGCGGCAGGCGGCGCTGGCCGCTGACCGCCCGGAACTCGGCCGGGGTGCAGGCGTGAAACAGCAATGAGGTCGAGCCGCGGACGCTCGAGGCGAGACCCCACGCGGCCTGCCAGGCGTCCGGGTCGCCCACGATCACGGCCCGCGCGCCGGCACCGGTCACATCGACGGCGGGTCCGGTGGCGCTCGAGTCCCGTGAACGCAACTGCACAATCGGCTCGGAGCGCCCGGCCCGCCTCATGGCCAGCTCGAACGCCTCGGGCGTGGTCGACACCACCGCGCGACGCGAGCCGTCCGACCAGTCGACCCGCTCCACCTCGACCGAGTCGGGCTCGAGCGGGTCTGCCGGAGCGAGCGCGAGCTGCACGCGGTTGCCGAACCACTCGCCCCGACCGGGAGGAGCCGCCGGGTCGAACCAGGCCGCCTCTCCCCCGGCCATCAGGTGGTCCTGCCGTCCCGGCAGGCGCAGGATGAGTCTCGAATCGCACAGCTCGGCCACGCCGTGCAGGGCCGCCGTGATCCGGCGCACCGTGAGTGCGACGCCCCGGCCGGCGGACGAGCCGCCTCTCAGCACCGCGAGCATCATGTCCACGAACGGCTGCTGGTGCTCTTCGGGCAGTCGGGCGACGATCGCGTCGAGGTCGTCCACCACGACGAGCGCCGGCGGCCTCCCGGCGAGCTCGCGCTCGAGGAACTCCCACGCCTCGTCGACCGACGCGGGCATCACCCTCACGACCGCGGCCGACGCGAGCACCCGCACCAGGTTCGACTTGCCCGAGCGATGCCCACCGACCACGAGCAGGTTGCCGTGGCCGGCCGCGTCATAGGCGGCGATGGCCCGGCGCTGTTCGGAGGGGATGTCGAGCAGCCCGATCGGCACCCCCTTCGCGTCGGCGCCCAGCCCGGACAAGGGGACGACGGCCGGAAGGTCGTCGCACCATGGCCGACGCGGGGCGACATCGCTCGGAGGGCGCGCGGCCGCGACCCGGCGCACGTCGTCTGGCGTCACGAGCGCGACCCTGATCGGTCGCGCGCCCTCGCCGTCGAGGCTCACCACGGCGGCTCCCGGCCGGCCAGCCGGCAGCGCGGCGGCGACGGCCGAACCGACCACGGCCACGCTGTCTGCCGCGTTGTTCACCCTCAGCGAGATCCGCAGCCTCGCGTTCGCGAGCACCGCATCCCGCACCACCCCCGCCGGTCGTTGCGTGCAGAGGATGAGATGAATGCCGAGCGAGCGACCGCGGGCCGCCAGGTCGGCGAAGAGGGCGTGCAGCTCCGGCAGGTCGGCGACCATGGCGGCGAACTCGTCGACGACGATCACGAGGCGCGCGAGGGCCTCCCCCGGCGGCATCCCCCCGATGTCCCGGGCGCCCAGCCGGGCGAGGTACGCCTCGCGAAATCGGATCTCCGCCCCCAGACTCAGGATCGCCCGCTCCGCCACCCGCGCGTCGAGATCGGTGACGATGCCGACCACGTGCGGGAGCCCGGCGATCGCCGCGAACGAGGCGCCGCCCTTGAAGTCGACGAGCAGGAAGGTGACCTCGTCCGGGCCGTGCGCGGCGGCCATCGCCAGGATCCAACTCTGCAGAAGTTCGCTCTTGCCGCTGCCCGTCGTGCCACCGACCACGGCATGCGGACCGTGGGCCACGAGATCCACCGCGAACGGTTCGCCCTCGCTGGTGCCGAAGACGCACTCGAGGGAGAATCCGGCCGCCGAGCCCACCGGGAGCGCCGAGAAGACGGGGTCCGGCGCCTCGGCCCGTGCCGCCCGGCCGACGCCGCGAGCCTCCGCGGCGGCGGCGAGAAACAGCGCGCGCTCGAGAGCGGCCTCGCGGGAGGCGAAGACCGCGACGATGGGCCGGCTCTCCTCGCCCGGGCATCTCACTACCCGCGCGGACGCGCCCGAGCGCACCCCGAGCACGACGCGACACTCGGCCGGGAGACCCGTGACCGCCTCCGCGACCGCCACCAGCACGGAGCGGCCCTGCCAGACCCACTCGACCCGATCCGCGCCGGCGGGCGCGTCGAGCACAGGGTGCGGCAGGGATCGCAGCCACTGCCAGGCCGCGCCGGGCGGCACGGCGAGTGAGGAGTCCCGGGGCGGGAGCGACCCGGCGAGCTGCAGCAGAATTTCGCGCGCGGCCGCGTTCGCGAGCGCGGACGGGCCGCACACCCCGATGCCGAGGAACGGGTCGACGAGCAACGGAACGTCCGCCAGGTGGGCGGCATGGGAACGCAGATCGGCCAGGCGCTCCTCGGCGGCCGAGGGCGCCTGCGAGGCCGGGGCCTCCGCGATCCGGAGCGAGCTGCCACCGACGCGCAACCCCAGGCTGACCCGGACGCCATCGTGGTCGTCGAGACGCCACCGCTCCGGGTCGCCAGGAACGTCGCGCGGCGTGCCGCGAATCCGCTCGACTTCGGCGACGAGCCTCGCGCGCTCCTCGGCGTGGAGTTCGTCGATGAGGCGTCTGGTGCTCGCCACCTGCCCGTCGAACCGTCTCCATTCACGCTTGGCGTGCCGACGGCCGTGCAGCCGACCGTCGACCAGGCTCGCGACGGCGATGACGGGGCCGAGCACGGCGAAGGCCAGCGCGTACGGCGACCCGGTGATCGCCCACATCCCCACGGAGACCGCCACCGGGGCGACCGTGGCGACGAGGGGCAGCGCGTGGTGCGGTGGACTCTCCGGCGCGAGCGGCAACGCTATTCCGCGGGGTTCGGGGGGACTGCTGGACACGCGAGACAGGAAATCACGCCCGAGGATGCGCCCGGGAGACCGGCGAGACGGCGCGGATCGCCCAGGAGACGGCGCGTGATAGTGGAGGAGTGGTCAGCTCACGATGAAGAACTGCTCGCCGATTTCCACTCGCGTGCCCCGCATGATCCGGTGCCGCTTGTTCGGCTCGCACCGCACGGGGGCCGAATCCGGCTCGCGCACGATCGTCCCGTTTCCGGAGAACCGGTCGGCAATCCAGAAGCTGCCGTCGTCCTGCCCGAACTCGAGGTGGGTCTTGGAGACCGAGCGGCTCGGGTCGAGCACTCGCACGAGCTGGTCGACGTATTCCCCGGGCTCCACCTTGGGGTTGCGGCCGACGAGCCCGGTGCCGTAGACCGTGAAGCTCTCCCCCGTGCTGAATTGGAGCACGAAGCGCGCCCCGTTCTCCCGCCGCACGATCCGGGTCGCCTCCACGTCGCCCGCGTCGGCCTGGGTCGACGGGGTGGGCGTCGCGACGCCCGCCGCGGGGTCGGTCGGGTGCACGGGAGGGCCTGCCGACAAGCGTCCCGATGTCGACCGCTCCGGCGACGATCGTTCTGGTTCGGCGGGGGCCTCGGCCACCGGCAGTATGTCCACCGCGGGAGGCGCGGGTTCCGGCTCGCGTGCGGCGGGCATCTCGCTCGCCTCGACACGCTCGATGCGATCGATGCGATCGATGACCACGGTGTCGCGCGGGCGACTGAACGTGTCACTCACGGCCCGAGACACGTTGCCGCATTCGCCGCAGAAGATGTCGTCGGCAGCCATCAAGCTGCCGCACTGCTCGCACAGCAGCACGCTGCCGGGCGCGACGAGCGGCTGCGCCACCGGCCGACTGGCCTCGCCGAGCGCGCCAGTACGCACCGCGGGAGTCTGAACCCGCGGCAACCGACCGGTCGGTAGCTGCGATTGCGCCACCGCACGTCCACATTCGCCGCAGAACAGGGCCCCCACCGGCAACTCAGTCCCGCAATACGTGCATCTCACCGTGCAACCCTCTAACGCTTGAACAGCTTCTTGACACTATAACCACCAAGGGATCGCAGCGAGATCGCTGCCCGGATGCGCTCCCGTCGCGTGCGCCCCCGATCGATGGTGATGATCATCGCCTCCACGGACCGCCAGACCTGGTCGGCCTCCTCCGCGCGCGGTTCGTTCGGGGAGAAGATCGCTCGGTCTGCGACGGTCGCGAGCACGAGCGGCTTCATTCCACCGACGGTGGCCGCGACCTCGGTCCTGGTGGGGTACGGCGGCGGGGTGTACCCGCGATCGATGACGGAATTCTCAAACTCCTGCCAGCCGCCGCTGATGCGCTGCAGCGGAGTCGGCGCCCTCTTGCGCAGCACCCGTCTTCTCACCTTCGCCGCCACGATCGCGGCGAACGGGGCAAGAAGGATGGCCGCGGCCACCGCCACCCAGCCGAGAATCCGCAGAACGGCGAGCAGCACGACGAGGATCGGGCTGAGGTTGACTGGTTCGTCCTGCGAGCTGTCCGGGGGCACCGGGCTGTTGTCGGCCTTCTGGTCCTCGACCGGGGGCTGCACGGGCGATTGCGGCCGCGCGATGGTGGTCGGTTCCTTGGGCTGCTCGGCCGGAATCTCCCGCACCGGCGGCGTCGGATCGATAGCCACCCAGCCGTACTGGGCGGTGTCGACCTCGATCCACGCCGACACATCCTTGCCGAGCACCCTGGTGACCCCTGTGGCGTTCGCGTCCTTCGGCGCGAAGCCGAAGACGACCCGCGCCGGAAAACCGAGCTGCCTGGCCATGAGGGCCGCCGTCACGGCGTACTGCTCCTGGTCGCCGATCATCCGCTGGTCGGTCAGCAGCTGGGTGATCCGGTCGGCAGCGTGCCCGGATCGGCTGGCCGGTTCGTCCGCCGAGACGCCATGACTCAGATAGCCGGCCTTCTTGAGGGCCTCGATCATGGCCACGAGGCGCGCTCCTCCGCCGTCGACCCCCTTCACCCAGCCGTCGAGCGTCGCGAGAAGGTTCTCGGGAAGCACGCCGATCCGCGGAACCACTGCCGCCCCCGGGCCGACGCTGGCAAGCTGGCTGCTGTCTGGCTGGCGGGGAAGCACCGCGCTGAGAGTGTAGGAATCGCCGGCGCCCAGTTGTTTCACCACGGCGGCGGTGCCGCTCGCGTTGTTGTAGTAGAACGAGTCTCGCAGGGCGGCGGCGTCGTTCCCCGCGAAGGCGATGCTCTCGAACTTGCCGACCGTGGGCACCCAGACACCGGCATACGCCCCCACCGTCACCGTGAGAGTCACCCGGCGACCCGTGACCGCCGACTGGTCGAAGGTGTACGGCACCCGGGTGAAGGAACCGGACTCGCTCGCGACCGCGTCGCTGCCCACGGCGTAGACGATCCCGTCGTAGCTGTCGAGGGTGGCGATGCGGATGCGGCCGTCGGACGGCAGGCCCGCCACGGTGAGCATGGTGCTGTCCGCGGTTCCCGGCTCCTCGTAGCGGCGGAAACCGCTCAGCGGGCTCGGATAGGAGCGGGGGTCGAATGGCTGCTCGATCGCCGTGCGGATCACCTGGCGGTCGGTGGTCGGGGGCAGGGCGAGGGCCGCCACCACCGACGATCCCGCGGCGAGGGCGATGATGAGCACGGCACCGATCAGCGATCGGGCTGCGATCAGCCCGCGGTCGGTGGTCGCCTCGACCGGGGCACCACCCGGCACCGTGCCCTGCGCGGCAAGCACTCGCACCTGTTCGCGGCGGCGATACCAGCGCTGCCAGGCGATCCAGAGCAGCACGACGCCGAGCAGGCCGAGCGAGAGTTGAAGCGGCAGCACCGCGATGGCCGGACCGAACAGGATCCCGGCCACGAAGAGAGTGATGGGCCCGAGCACGCCGAGCTCCCCCCACCGGCCTCGGAGGGCGGTCGACAGCCCGACGACGGTCGTCACCAGCACGAGCACCAGGGCGGGCACGAGCAGCGCCTGGTAGCTGCCGACGGGCGGAGTGATGGTGACGAGCTGTTTCCAGCTCAGCGCGGTGCCGGTGGCGAGCTCGGCCAGCCCGTCGAGGGTCGGCAGCACACCGAAGAGGGCACGGCTCGGTACGGCGAGCGGGACACCGATCGCGAAGTAGGCCGCGACGGTGACGAGCAGCACCACGAGGCTCGACCAGCGGTAGCGCGCCCCGCCGATCGCGATGAGGGTACCGACGCCCACGGCAACGGCCACGAGCACGATGAACTGGGGGCTCTGGTAGATCGGCCAGAGCTCCACGCTCGCGATGGCGGTCGCCAGCCAGAGCATTGCGGTGTTGGCGATGACGAAGGACTGGGGCAGTGCCCGGCTGGAGGTCATGCGGCCGCCGACCGGGCGAGGGACTTCTGGAGATCCTCGAGGAATCCGATGGTGAGAACGCTGAGGCCCGCGACCCTGCGGAGTCCGGGTACGGTCTCCGGGTCGCACACGATGGCGACGACCTCGACTCCGGGGGGAAACTTGGTCGACGCGGCCCGCAGCTCGGTCGGCGTTGCGAGCGACCCGCAGACCAGGAAGGCCACCGAGATGCCGATCACCTCGTCGGCCGCGACCCGTGCGACGTCGAGGATACCGAGGGCCGATTCGGCGTGCTCCACGACCGAGAGGTCGTCGAGAAGCCTCGTCCTCGTGAGCGTGTTGAGGTGCCGCACGGCGAGCACCTTGCGCTTGGCGAACTCCGGCGTCTTCTCGCTCACGACGACCGAGACGTTGCGGGCATCCCGGATGGCGCGGGCGCCGAGCGACCCCGCCACGCTCACCGCCATCTCGAATTCCTCGTCCGTCGCGTAGTTCGCGGTCGCCAGGCTCAAGGCGATCACGAGGTGGCTTCGGCGGGTCTCCTCGAACTGGCGCACCATGTACGTGCCGGTCTTGGCCGTGCTCTTCCAGTGGATGTAGCGGCGATCGTCCCCGGGAACGTACTCACGAAGGGCGTGGAAGGAGACGTCGCTGTTGGAGATGTCGCGGGTGGGGTTGCCCTCGAGGTCTCGGATGAAACCGGTGCTGGTGCTGGGGATGCCGATCGTGCGGGGATGCACGAACAGCTGCACGGCCCCCGTCCACACCAGTTCACGGCGAACGAGGCCCACCGGATCCGCCCGCACCGTGCGAACCGGCCCGATCGAGAGGATTCCCCGTCGGGCGGTGGGCACCACGAACTCGTGCTCGGAACTCGCCCCACGGTCGAGGCTTGGCATGGCGAGCTCGGCGAGTCCCGCGCCGATGGGCACCTCCACCTTCACCCCGGCGATCCGGCGACGCACGGGGTTGGTCACGGTCACGACGCCGGTGGCCTTCTCCCCCACGACGACCCGGCTGTGCGGCACCGTCAGCTCGATCCTCACGGCATTGCGGCCGATGAGGTAGATCGCCGCGACGACGATCAGCACGCTTCCCGCAAACCCGACGGCCACCAGTTCGATCCAGCCGAGCTGATAGCCGAGCACGAAGGCGATCGGCACGGCGAGGAGCATCACCCAGCCCAGCGGCGTGATCACCGACGACACCCGTCGCGACACCCTGTCGACGACTCCGCCCAGGGCCCGCGCGAGCCGCACCCCCACGACGATCGCGTCCGCCAGGAGTCCGGTCCGCGTGCCGACGATGCGCGTTCGCGCGTTGGTCAGGCCCTCGATGGTCGTGAAGTGCGCGGTGTCGAATCGCGCGGACGATGTCGAGCTGGTCGAGGTGGTCGAGCGGGCCGAGCGCTCCGGCACCCGCAGGAGGTCGCTTCTGTCGGTCACACCGCTTGCCTGTCACTCGGCGGTGGGGTCTCGATCAGAATCTGGGCGATCACGCTCGACGCGGTCACCCCATCGAACTCCGCCTCGGGGTCGAGCAGCAGCCGGTGGGCGAGCACCGGCTCGGCGAGCGCCTTCACGTCATCCGGAATCACGTAGTGGCGACCGTTTGCGGCCGCGAGGGTCTTCGCCGTGCGGATCAGGGCGAGAGCGCCGCGAACGCTCGCCCCCAGACGGATCTCGGCGGTGGATCGCGTGGCCTCGACGAGCCTCGACACGTAGTCGTTGATTGAGGGGTCGACGTGAACCGTGCGAGCGAGCGCGCCCATCTCCACGATGACCTGGGCCGAGGCGATGGGCGGCAGGATCGTCTCGTGGGCCTTGACGCCGGCGCCCTCGAGGATGCGCACGGTGGAGGCGTGGTCCGGGTAGCCGATCGAGGCCTTCATGATGAAGCGGTCGAGCTGGGCCTCGGGCAACCGGTAGGTGCCCGCCTGTTCGATCGGGTTCTGGGTGGCGATGACCATGAAGGGCGCCCCCACGTCGTGGGTCACCCCGTCGACGGTCACCTGGCCCTCCTCCATCACTTCGAGGAGCGCGGCCTGGGTCTTGGGGCTCGCCCGGTTGATCTCGTCCGCCAGCACGATGTTGGCGAACACCGGTCCGCGGTGGAACTCGAAGTCGTTGGCGCCCTGGTCGTAGATGCTGACCCCGGTGATGTCCCCCGGCAGCAGGTCGGGCGTGAACTGGATGCGGTTGGTCGAGCCGTCGACGCTCTGCGCCATGGCACGGGCAAGCGAGGTCTTGCCGGTGCCGGGGAAGTCCTCGAGCAGGAGGTGGCCCTCGCTCAGCAGCGCCGTGAAGGACAGCTTGATCACGAAGGTCTTCCCGAGCAGAACCTGGTCGACATTCGAAACGAGCCGATTGAAGCGCTCCGAAAACCAGGTGGCCTGCTCGGCTGTCATCGTCATACTGTCTGTTACCTTCTCGTTGGGGCGGTGGACCGGGGCGCTACTGCGCTTTCCCGCTCGTGTCGTACGTTATGTCATAGGTCTTGTTGCCGTTGGCCACCACGCGGATGTCGAGGGTCGGCGCACCGAGGGTGCCGTCCGCCTGGCACTGCCCCGCCTCGCTCAGGTCGGCGGCGGTCGCGGTCTGCCAGGTCCCGCCGGGAGTGTCGCCACAGCGGTATTGGATCGCCTCGTAGTCGCCCACCGGCCAGTTGGCCCAGGTGAACGTGCCACTCTGGTCGATCACTCCGTCGCCGGTGAGGGCGAAGGCCAGGCTCGAGACCCGCGGGTCGACCGGCGTGCCGAGGTGGAAGGACGCCGACCACTGCGACTGGCAGATCGCTGCGGTGCCGCCGTAGCTGCGGCACGCGCGAAGCTGCACCGATACATCCTTGCCGTAGAGCGAGGTGGCGGTGAGTGGGCCGCCGATGCCGACAGCACCGGAGGTGGATGGCGTGCCGCCGGTGACCAGCCGATAGAAGAACGAGTAGTCGCTGGTGAAGTCGGTCGAACCACTCGAGGCCCCGGCCAGGATGAAATTGAAGACGTTGCCGGTCTGGGACGGGCCGGTTGTCGACACCGCGGTGATCACCCCGGGGCTCGTGTGGGCGGTGACCGCCGCGCTCACGGCACATCCGATCTTGTTGGTCGCGAACACGACGAGGGAGTAGTTCGCCTCGCTCGAGAGCCCGGTGAAGGTGGTCGAGGTCGCCGTGCCCACCGACCTCGAGGTCGAGCCGGGGGGATTGGGTTTTGCGCAGGTCGGCGCCGCCCCCGTGTAGGCCACGGCGGTGTAGCCGGTTATCGGGCGCCCGTTGTCGGTGAAGACACCGTCCCAGTCGAGCGAGATCGAGGTGTCGACCGCGGCCGCGGTCGGCGCCGAAACGACGAGCGGCACGCCCGCCGGACTCGCACTCGTTCCCGACGAGTTCCAGGTCGTGAGCGGGGCGTACGCGGAGTTGCGGGCGCTCACGCTCACCGGCACCGTCTGACCGTTGGTGAGGCCGTTCACGTCCACCGTGCACGTCGAGCCGGAGCAGGCCGACAGGTCGACGTCGACCGCGCGCGAGCCGGCCGTCACGTGGTAGCTGTTGACCGGGCTTCCTCCGGCCCCCGTCGTGACCTTGGTCCACGATATGGACAACCCGCCGTCGAGCGGGTCCGCACCGACCGTGGCCGGCGCGCCGGGAACGATATCCGACCACACCGTCGCGTCGAGACCGGCCGGGTCGGAGGCTCCGATCGCGTTCTTCGCCACGACGCGAAGGCGCACCGCGTTGTCCGGGCCGTTGCCCGGCGTCGCGATGTCGCAGATCGCGGCGGCGCACGGCGTGGTGGAGAGCAGCACGAGGGATGGGCTGTACTCGAGAACGTCGAAGCCCGTGATCGGCGAGTTGTTCGCGGCCCCGGCGCTCCACCGGAGCGTGATCTTCCTGTCGCCAAACGCAGTTGCCTGCACCGCGACGACGGGATCCGGCCGGTCCTGAACGGATACCCTCACTGAACCCCAGACGTACCGGTCAGGGTCGCCGGTCGCATCGGCGACCTGGTATTGAAGGCCGGTGTCGCCGGGCGAGGCGGAGGAGGCCACGGTGATGGTGAGCCGCCTTTTGTCTGGGCTAGGCGAGATCGACATGCCGGCGGGCAGTTGCCCGCCATCGAGGCCGCGGATGGCGACCACCGTGAGCGGCTTGCCCGGGAAGGGGTTGGTGGCCTCGTCGTTGGCGAGCACATCCACGGTGGTCGTCTGGCCGCGTTGCGCGAGCACCGAGTCCGGCGCGGGCTTGGCGAGCGGGCGGGTCGAGGCCACCACATTGAGCTCGATGCGCCCCGACTGGCCGGCCGCGAGGGCGTCCCGCACACCGAGCAGGATGGAGGTGCTCGAGTTCTTGGGAACGCCCTCGTTGGCGCGGATGGTGAGCGTCTGGTCGGCGAGGGTGTAGCTGAAGCCGTCGGGAAGGGGGCTGAGCACCGTGTATGCGAGCTCGGCCACGTCCTTCGGGTACGGATAGTTCGTGAGTTTCACCAGGTCGAGGACCTTGGATTCGCCGGGCTCGAAGTCGATAACCCCGCCCACGAAGGACGGCGGCTGGTTGGCCCTGGCGGTCACCTTGATCGGGAGCACGAGGGTCGCAACGTGACCGGCTGGGTCGTTGGTCGAATCGCCGTCGGTCACCGTGAACGAGATCGAGGCCGGCCCGAAGTATTTGTCCGCGGAGGTGAACCTGAGGGTGTGGTCGTTGACCACGAGCGGGTCGCCGTTCGCGTGGGTGGCCTGCACGCTCGTGGAGTCGGTGAGGTGGACCTTCTTTCCGCCGATCGCCAGCACGTAGTCGGCGAGGTCGATGGTGAGCGTCGACTCGCTGGCCACGGTGAGCGGCGGCGCCTTGCGATTGAGCTGAGGCAGCGCGTCGTCGAGCCCCGGCACCCAGACGAACGCGTACGATGCCACCTTCGAATCGTCGGGATTCACCACGGCGAACGGGATGATCTGGCTCTTGTTCTGCACGGACACCCGGATGCGCTTGTTCGACGTCACCGTGGCGGTGGTGTCGTAGCCCGGCAGAAGCGAGACCTTGAGGGTGTTGGCGTTGCCGTCGGCGAAGAAGGTCTTGGCGAGCACGTTCACGTCGACGGTCTCGCGGCCGAGGATGTCCGCCAGGGTCAGCACCGTGTCGCTCACCACCGGATGGGCACGGGGAGCATTCGGGTCCACCTTCACCGTGATGAAGTTCGAGCTGGTGCCCCCGAAGGCATTCTGAATCGTGTAGACCAGCCCGTAGGTGCCGGGGGCGCTCGGTGGAGTGACCTTCACGATGTCCCCGACGATCGAGGCCACGATGTTCTTGCTGTTCGGTTCGACCTTGATGATCTTGAGCGATCCGCCGTCCGGATCCGAGTCGTTGGCGAGCACCTGGATGGACACCGTGGTGCCCGGCCGCGTGGTCACCTCGTCCTCGATCGCCACCGGGTTGCGGGCGCCATCCAGTTTCGGGCTGATCCCCACTCGCACGGTACCGACGGCGCGGGCGCCGAGCGCGTCGATGACCGTGTAGGTGAAGGAGTCGGTGCCGGCCGAATAGCTGCCGGCCTCGTAGTCGATGTAGTCGGTGCCCACGTCGATGACGGAGCCCTTCAGCGGGCTCGTGGCCTGCCCGAGCAACTGCACGGAGTCGCCATCCGGATCGATCCCCGTGAGCGGGACCGTGATACGCACGGTCTCCCCCGCCAGCACCCGGGAGACGATCGTGACGGGCACGGGCGGGTTGTTCGTCGCCTCGACGGCCTCCCGAACCGCGATCTTCACCTGGGCCTGCGCGACCTGGCCATCCGGTCCGGAGACCTCGTAGATCGCGGTGAAGTCTCCCGTCTTCTGCGGGGCGAGGTAACGCAGCACGTCGCCGGAGGCGAAGAGCAGCCCGGAGCTGTTGCCCAGGCTCGTCGTCAGCACCGGGTTGAGGGTGAGCTTCTCCCCGTCCGGCTGCACGTCGTTGTTGAGCACGGGGATGTCGATCGCGTCGCCGACGCGCACGGTGACGGCGTCGTCGTTGGCGATGGGGGGCTGCAGTTGGGAGGGAACGGGAATCTCGACGACGGTGACGATTCCCTCGGACTCGGCGAGCCCGTTGCTCACTCGATAGTTGAAGCTCACCGGGCCGGACTCGAGCGGGGCGACGAGCGTCACCCGGATGGCCCGCTGCTCGATCACCTCGGCCCGGATTCCAGCGTTCGCCGCGATGTTGTAGACACCGGTCACCAGCAGCACAGCGCCGCCCGGATCGATGTCGGTGGACGCGACGTCGATGGTCTGGCTGCTGAGGGTCTTCACGAAGATGGTCTTGGGAATGGTGATCGGCTTGCTGTTCGCGTCGGGCGGCGCGGCGACCTCGACCCGGATCTCCCCCGTGGCGGTCTGGTCACCGTCGTTCACGACGTATTCGAGGTAGTGGGTTCCGACCTCCGTGCTCGAGAAGCGGAAGGTGCCCGCCTCGAGGCTCGCCACGATGGTGGCGCCGGTCTTGGCCGGCACGCTGGCGAGGCGGAGGGTGCCACTACCGCCGCGGACGTGCTCGAGCGGACTCACCGTGACCTCCTGGCCCGCGTAGGCGGGAACCACGAAGGGGTCGGTGATGATCGACACCTGGCCGGCCGGTTTGACCGTGACGGTGAGACTGCCCGCCCCGGTCGCCCGGCCGTCCGAGACGACGAGGGACACCGAACGCAGCGCGCCGGACGCCCCACCCTCGGTGAAGACCACGCTGCCCTCCGGCTTGTAGCTCACCCGGTCCGGCGCCTCGGTCGTTGCGTTGGACAGGTAGAACGCGTCGCCGTCCGGGTCGACCCAGTCGCCGAGTACCGTCTTGACCGTCACGCGACCGCCCTGCGCCACGATCGCCTTCGTCTGCCGCACCTGCTCCGGCGGCGAATTCTCGTTCGGGGAACGCGTGGTCACCGTGACGCTCGCGCCCGCCGAGCCTCCGCGCCCGTCGCTGATCGTGTAGCCGAAGGTGAGTGTGCCGGTGGCGGCCGGACTCAGCGTCACCTGCAGCTGCTGCCCGTTGTTGATGATGTCCACGCGTCCGACGTTCTCGTCCACGGCCGTCACCGCGGTTATCACGAGCACGTCGCCGTTCGCGTCGTAGTCGTTCAGCAGCACGGGCAGCATGCTGGTGCGCGCCGGCCTCGCCCCGAACGCGTCGTTCACCGCGACGGGCGGCACCTGCGCCTTCTCGTAATTGGGCGGCGTGTCCTCCTGGTTGGTGTCGACCTGCTGCTGGTCCTGCTTCACGGTGATGAGCTCTGACCAGTTGTTGATCAGTTCGCCACCCTGCTGCACCGCCCAGGTCGCACCGCCGCGCGGGTCGTTGAGAACAACGTTGCCGCCGTTCGCCTCGAAGGCGAGCCGACTGGATGACGAGGCCACCGACGGCAGCCGCAGCGTCTCCGCCGCGTCGGTTCCGCACTTGCGCCAGGCACCTCCGCCCGACCAGGCGGCAAAGGTGCAGCCCCCGAGGATCATGGGCGCCGCGGCGAATCCCGTCTTCCCGGTCTCGACGCGCACCGGGTCTCCGCCGTCGAATGGCACGCGCAGCAGGCCGCCGGAGTAGCCGACGAGCATCGCATCGCCGGATGCCGTCGGCTGCTGAAGCACTGGATTGTCGGTGATGGCGATCTCGGTGGCGAGGTCGACGCTGCCCGCGGCGGTGTGCAGGATTCGGCTCGCGGAGTCGAGCACGGCCCAGCGCCCGCCGGCCGAACTGATCGAGAAGGTGCTCTGGGCATCGCCGAAGGTCGCGGCGTTCGTCTGGTCGACGGTGTCGCCGTGGGCGGCATCCACCCGGTAGACCTGATGCGCGGCGCGGGAGAACGCGTACAGCACGCCCTCCGGGGTGATGCTCGCCACCGTGTCCGCGCCGAGGCTCAGGGTGGGCTGGGTCTGGGCGCTGAAGGTGGGCAGCTGGGCGACCGGCAGGATCCAGAACTCGCCGGTGCCCCCCGACCCGACGACGACGTTATCGCCGGCGAGGAAGAGTTGGGGATTCTGGGGTGGGAGCGGCACGCTGTCGAGGACCTTCGAGGTGGCGGGGTCCACCACGTCGACCTTGGCGTTGCTGTGGTCGAACAGCAGCACGGTCGTGCCGTTCTGCACCACGTCGATGTTCGCGCCCGTGCTCGCGACCACGGTGTTCAGCGCGAGCACCTGCGTGTTCGCCCGGCCGATCACCTCTTTGGTGCCGTTGGCCACCCAGACCGAGCCGTCGCCGAGATCCAGTCGCTGGGCCGTGTATCCGGTGGAGACGATCGCGACCGTGGCGAGCAGGGCGGCGATCACCGTGCCACTCGTCGCGGTGGCGACGAGTGACTTGTGGGATCCGAGCCACTGCCTAAACACGGGAACCGATCACTTGCCGAAGTCCACGCACTTCTCGCCGCTCTCCGGGCCGGTCTTGCCCTCGCGGTTGACGGTGACGGTGATGCAGACGTGGTCCCCGGGCTTCGCCTCGACAGCGAAGGCCGCCAGCCGCTGGATGCTCGACCTGCCATCGCTCGTGGTGATCTGGTACGAGTCGCCCGCCTTGATGCCCGGATCGGTCCAGCTGAACTCGATGGACGAGGCGGCGGACTTGGCCGAGATGTCGGTCACGCGCGGGATGTCACTCGTGTTCGCCTTGATGAGCACGAGGGTGGCGGTCGCACCGAGCGCGATCACGAGCACCGCGCTCGCTACCAGGCCCCATGCGAGTGCCTGCATCCCCCTGCTCTGGGTCAGGGGCTGGGTGCCGCTGTTGTGCGGAGACCCCGCGCTCTGGCGCAACACCGTGCCGACCGGGGAATAGACGCCCGGCTGCACGCGTCGCCGCCGACGACGTTTGGGCGGGGTCGTGGCGCCAGGCAGGGCACGGATGCGCGTGCGGTCCTCGAGGTCGGAGACCGTGGCGAGAGCCCAGTCGTCCATCGCGACCTCGATCGGAGTCTGAGGCACGCCGAGTTCGGTCTCGATCGCCTGAAGCTCGCGCACGAGCTCCAGCACGGTGAGCGGACGCGACTCCGGCTTGCGCGACATCGCCTTCTGCAGCACCCGCTCGAGGCTCGGCGGCACGTCGGACCGGCCGATGGGTTGCACCTTTGCTCGGTTGATCCGCGAGATGAGGTCGGCCGACTTGTTCGACTCGCCCGGCACCTCGAACGGCGAACGGCCGGCCAGCAGGGAGTACACCGTGGCGGCGAACGACCACACCTCCGACTCGATCGAGCCCGGCGTCTCATCCATCAGCACCTCGGGCGCCGACCAGGGGATGGAGAGGCCAACCGACTCCTGGGTCTCGGCCTCACTGAGGGTCGAGGCGATTCCGAAGTCCGAGAGCACCGGATGCCCGTAGGCGGTGAGCAGGATGTTCGAGGGCTTGATGTCCCGGTGCAGCACCCCGGCGCGATGGGCGGTCTCGATGGCGCTGCCGATCTTCACCGCGATTCGCAGCACCTCGGGCACCGGCAGCCGCTCGCGGCGATAGCGCTCGCTGAGCGAGGAGGAGCACAACTCCATCACGAGGTACGGCCGTCCGTCGGAGGAGACGCTCGCCTGATAGACCGTGAGGATCGACGGGTGCGAGCTCAACTGCGCCATGAGGTTCGCCTCGGCCTGGAACATCTGCCGCACCTGGTCGTTCACGACCTCGCTCAGCATGACCTTCACGGCGACCTGGCGCCTCGGCATGTTCTGCTCGTAGAGGAACACGTCGGCGAACCCGCCGGAGCCGAGGATGTGGATGTGCGAGAAACCGGGCAGCACGGGAGGCTGTGACGGCAATCGTCGTGCCATGAGCCCCCC
Source organism: Lacisediminihabitans sp. (assembly GCF_043726815.1). Lineage (NCBI taxonomy): Bacteria > Bacillati > Actinomycetota > Actinomycetes > Micrococcales > Microbacteriaceae > Lacisediminihabitans > Lacisediminihabitans sp. The sequence continues at coordinate 18,581 of NZ_JAYSJZ010000070.1, read as the reverse complement.
TTTGCAGCGCTCGCCGGAATGCTGTCGCGGCGATAATCCTGGTCGCACGACCCGGTGTCCCATTGTAGGCACCTGCCGATTGTGCACCGGCCGACAAATCCGCTGGTGACGGCCCTGTTTTTGTCCCCCCTTCGGGGGTGATTTGGTCGCCGTCGTCACACCCTCGTTGGCCTCGGCACGGTGTGCTCGAGGTCGTAGATCCCGGAACTCTCCACGATGTCCACGACGATCGTGGTGACGTTGTCCCGTCCACCGGCCGCGACCGCCGCATCCACGAGGGCCTGGGCGGTCTCCGCAGGAGCGAGCGCCGCAGCGAGGTGCAGGCGGATCCGCTCCGAATCGAGTTCCTTCGTGAGGCCGTCCGAGCAGAGCAGCAGCCGAAGGCCGGAACGGATCGGCACGATCCAGTAGTCGGGCAACGGTGCGGCGTTGAACCCGACCGCCCTCGTGATCACGTTGCTGTCGGGATGGAACTCGGCGTCCTCGGCGCGGATGAGCCCGGCGTCGACGAGCTCCTGCACCACCGAGTGGTCGATAGACACCTGGCTGAGGAGGTTGTTCTCGAACATGTAGACCCGTGAGTCGCCCACGTTGAAGACCATCCAGCACGGCTCGCCGTTCTCCAGCGTGAGCGCGGCGCCGGTCGCCGTGGTGCCCACGCCGAGCTCCTTCTCGTCCGCGGCGAGCGCGATGTCGTCGGTCGCCGCGTGCAGTCCGCGTTCGACCGCGCCGATTTCGGCGAAGTCCGAGGAGATCTCCTTCTCGAGCCTCGACACGACGGCCGCGCTCGCCACGTCGCCGGCGGAATGGCCTCCCATGCCGTCCGCGACGACGAACAACGGCAACTCGGCGAGGTAGCTGTCCTCGTTGTGGTGCCGCTTGCGGCCGGTGTCGGTCGCGGCACCCCAGGCGATCACGAGGGATGCGTCTGGGCGCCCCGGCACCTCCACGGCGCGTCGTCCTTCACTTCGTCCGAGCTCTGTCACAAGTCACGCCTTTCGCAGGTTGCGATGCCTGTGCATCATCCGGTCGCCCACACGCGCTCGACCGGCAGGATCTCGACGAGGTTGCCGTCACCAATATCCACCACGGTGCCCGCCGAGACGACCACCGACTCGCCCTGCAGCAGCTTTTGGGCCGAAAACCCGGGCACGGTGATGATGGTGCCGTTGGTGGATCTGAGGTCGGTGACGATCACCGATGCTCCCTGTTGGCGCAGCTCGAGGTGCGTGCTGGAGACCTCGCGCAGCGGGGATGGCACTCGCACGAGCCGGGCGAGCGGCCCCCTCGTGACCCGGGGCGCACTCGGCTTGCGACCGAGGATCGCCGGCGCATCGAGCGCGATCGGTTCGTGGTTGTTCACCCGGAACCGGTAGACCGGCGCCGTTCGCGACGAGTCATCCACCGGCGGCGTCTGGGCTCGCGCGGGCTCGACCGCTGGAAGTGGCGCCGCGATCGGTGAGGACGGCCTCGGCTCGACGAGGGCGAACGGTGCGGAGTTCACGCCCGCCCGTCTCGCCACTTCCTCGAAGATCGGGGCCAGGTCCGCGAACGGCACCCGCTCGCGGATGATGGTGTCGTCGTCGGGGATCGCCGCGTCGGCATCCGGAATCGCTCGCGGTCTGATGACCGTGTTGTCGTCCTCGGCGTCCATGCGCTCTATTCTGCGGCCAAAGCGGGCTCGGGCGGTCACTCGCCGATGAAACTCATCACGTGCTTGACGCGCGTGTAGTCCTCGAAGCCGTACGACGAGAGGTCTTTGCCGTAGCCGGAGTGCTTGAAACCGCCGTGCGGCATCTCGGCCACGATGGGGATGTGGGTGTTGATCCACACGCAACCGAAGTCGAGGTGCTTGGCGAAGCGCATGGCGCGACCGTGGTTCTTCGTCCAGACGCTGGAGGCGAGCCCGTACTGCACGCCGTTCGCCCACTCCAGGGCCTGCGCCTCGGTGCTGAACCTCTGCACGGTGATCACCGGGCCGAAGATCTCGTTCTGGATCGCCTCATCCGTCTGCTCGAGTCCGGACACGATCGTGGCCTCGTGGAAGTAGCCGGTCGAGCCCTGTCGGTGACCGCCGAGCTCGAGAACGGCGTTGTCGGGCAGGCGCTCGATGATCCCCTCGACCTGGGCGAGCTGGCGGGCGTTGTTGACGGGGCCGAAGAACACGTCGGCGGCCGTCGGCGCCCCGGTCTTCGCGTTCTCCCTCGCGTGCGCGGCGAGCGCCGCCACGAATTCGTCGTGGATCCCGGCCTGCACGAGCACCCGGGTGGCGGCAGTGCAGTCCTGCCCGGCGTTGAAGTAGCCGGCCGAGACGATCCCCCGAACCGCCGAAGGGATGTCCGCGTCGTCGAACACGACGACCGGGGCCTTGCCGCCGAGCTCGAGGTGCACCCGCTTGAGGTCATTCGCCGCAGACTTCGCCACCTCCATGCCGGCGCGCACCGAGCCGGTGATGGACACCATCTGCGGAGTCTTGTGTTCGATCATCGCGGCGCCGGTCGTGCGGTCCCCGGTGATCACGTTGAGCACGCCGGGCGGCAGGAACTCGGCGGCGACCTCGGCGAGGAGCAGGGTGGACGAGGGCGTCGTGTCCGAGGGCTTGAGCACCGTCGTGTTGCCGGCCGCGAGTGCCGGGGCGAACTTCCAGACCGCCATGTTCAGCGGGTAATTCCAAGGCGTCACCTGCCCGATCACGCCGATCGGCTCGCGGCGCACGAATGAGGTATGGTCCTTCAGGTACTCCCCGGCCGACATCCCGCCGAGGTGGCGGGCCTCGCCCGCGAAGAAACGGATCTGGTCGACCGACAGCAGGATCTCGTCCGCCACGAGGGTCGCCCGCGGCTTGCCGGTGTCCCGGGACTCGAGGTCGGCGAATTCCTCGGCCCGTGCCTCCATGGCGTCGGCGATGCGGAAGAGTGCCAACTGGCGCTCGGCCGGGGTGGTCTCGCCCCAGCCCTCGAAGGCGGCGGCCGCGGCCGCGTACGCCGTGTCGACGTCCTCGCGGCTGGACACCGGCGACGTTCCGTACGTCTGCTCGGTGGCGGGGTCGATCAGTTCGAAGGACGATTCCGCGCGGGCGGCGACGTATTCACCGTTGATGAAGTTGCGAAGTTGGGCGCTCATCCTCACAACATAGTCAGGTCGATTCGCGCGCGCCATTCCCCGTTTTCCACCGATTCCGTCGCGAAACGCCCGCGCGACTTACGGATTCACTTGTCAGTGCCCCGATCCGCTGACAGAATCACGTTATGAGCGTGAATCCCAAACCACTCCAACTCGACGATGTCTCGAAGGCGATCATCGAACAGTTGCAGGCCGACGGACGGCGGAGTTACGCCGAGATCGGCAAGGCGGTCGGGCTCAGCGAGGCCGCTGTGCGGCAGCGCGTGCAGAAACTCACGGATTCCGGCGTGATGCAGGTCGTGGCCGTGACCGACCCGATGCAGCTTGGTTTCTACCGCCAGGCGATGGTCGGGGTGAGGGTGAGCGGCGACACCACCGTGGTGGCCGAGAAGCTCGCCAAGATCTCGGCCGTCGACTACGTGGTGCTCACGGCCGGGAGCTTCGACATCCTCGTCGAGGTCGTGTGTGAGAACGATGAAGACCTCATCGACCTGCTCAACAAGGAAATCCGGGGCATCCCGGGAGTCCAGTCCACAGAAACATTCGTCTATCTCAAACTGCAGAAGCAGTTCTACAACTGGGGAACTAGATAACCATGACCATGCCAACCCCCGTCGAGCCGTCCACCCGCCCGCTCGACCACGACGAAGCCGACCTTCAGCGCAAGGCGAAGGACCACCTCTGGATGCACTTCGCGCGCCAGTCCGTGATGGAGGACGGCCATGGCGTGCCCATCATCGTCAAGGGCAAGGGCCACCACATCTGGGACAGCAAGGGCAAGAAGTACTTCGACGGCCTGAGCGGGCTCTTCGTGGTGAACGCCGGCCACGGCCGCATGCGCCTCGCCGAGGTCGCCGCCAAGCAGGCCGAGGAACTCGCGTTCTTCCCGCTCTGGTCTTACGCGCATCCGTCCGCCATCGAGCTCGCCGACCGCCTCGCGCACTACGCGCCCGGCGACCTCAACCGGGTGTTTTTCTCCACGGGCGGCGGTGAGGCCGTCGAGACGGCCTTCAAGCTGGCCAAGTACTACTGGAAGCTCAAGGGCCAGCCGACCAAGCACAAGGTGATCTCGCGCAACGTGGCCTATCACGGCACCCCGCAGGGCGCCCTGGCCATCACCGGCATCCCGGCGATGAAGGCCATGTTCGAGCCGGTGACCCCCGGCGGCTTCCGCGTGCCGAACACCAACTTCTACCGCGCGGCCGAGATGGGCGCGCCGAGCGAAGACCTGGAGGCCTTCGGGCTGTGGGCCGCGAACCGCATCGAGGAGATGATCCTGTTCGAGGGACCGGAGACGGTCGCCGCGGTCTTCCTGGAGCCGGTGCAGAACAGCGGAGGATGCTTCCCGCCGCCGCCCGGATACTTCAAGCGGGTTCGCGAGATCTGCGACCAGTACGACGTGCTGCTCGTGAGCGACGAGGTCATCTGCGCCTTCGGACGCATCGGCGAGTTCTTCGCCTGTGACGCCTACGACTACGTGCCGGACATGATCACCTGCGCGAAGGGGATGACCAGCGGATACTCCCCCATCGGCGCGACCATCGTGAGCGAGAAGATCTACGAGCCGTTCAAGCACGGCAACGCGTCGTTCTATCACGGCTACACGTTCGGCGGGCATCCCGTGTCGGCCGCGGTGGCCCTCGCCAACCTCGACATCTTCGAGGAGGAGCGCCTGAACGAGAACGTGCGCGAGAACTCGCCGGCCTTCCGGGCGACGCTCGAGAAGCTCCTCGACCTGCCGATCGTCGGCGACGTGCGCGGTGACGGCTACTTCTTCGGAATCGAGCTGGTGAAGGACAAGGCGACACGGGAGACCTTCGACGACGCCGAGTCCGAGCGACTGCTTCGCGGATTCATGTCCAAGGCGCTCTTCGAGGCCGGGCTGTACTGCCGGGCTGACGACCGCGGGGACCCCGTCGTGCAGCTCGCCCCGCCGCTCACGATCGGCCAGAAGGAGTTTGACGAGATCGAGGGCATCCTGCGCGGAGTGCTCACCGAGGCCTGGACCCGCCTCTAGCCTCGAAGCTGGTTCGCGCCACCCGAGCGGTAGCGCGAACCGGCCTTCCGAAATCCATGCATTCTTCCGGCGACACGGCTCAGGCGACACGAATGACGGCGTGTCGCCGAGAAATGCATGGATTTCGGAAGGGGACGAAGGGGTCAAGGGGACGCGCAAGGACAGGGCAGATGGGATGTCGACGATGATCGGGGCGCGTTCGTGACCTACCGGGACCTGAGCTTCTGGTTCGATTCCCTGGCGGAGTCCGGCGCCGACTCCCTCGAGCCGCGGGCCGCCCTGCCCGGCGACCGGGATGCCGACGTCGCGATCATCGGCGGCGGCCTCACCGGACTCTGGACCGCGTACTACCTCGCGAGGGCAGACCCGGCCCTGCACATCGTCGTGCTGGAGAAGGCGATCGCCGGATTCGGGGCATCGGGACGCAACGGCGGCTGGTGCTCCGCCCTCTTCCCCGCGAGCGCCGGCGCGCTCGAACGCCGCCATGGGCGGGATGCCGCGGTCGCCATGCGACGGGCGATGGTCGATACCGTGGACGAGGTCGGTCGCGTCGCCGCGGCGGAGGGGATCGACTGCGACTACGTGCGGGGCGGCACGCTGGCGTTCGCGCGCAGCCCGCTGCAACTGCGCGAGGCGGCGGCGGAGGTGGAGGATGCCCGGCGCTTCGGCGTGGACAACCTGGAGCTTCGCCGCGCGGGCGCCGTCCCGAAGGGCGCTGCCGGCGCCATCGGGGCGGCCTACGACCCGGCCTGCGCGCGGGTGCAGCCCGCCAAACTCGTGCGCGGACTCGCCGACGTCGTCGAGGGTCTCGGAGTCACGATCTTCGAGCAGACCGAGGTTCTGGACTGGGCCGACCACCGAGTCACGACGGCTCGGGGCACTGTCAACGCGCCCGTCGTGGTGGTCGCGACCGAGGGCTACGGCGCGACAATGCCCAGGACCCGGCGCCGAATCCTGCCGCTCTACTCGCTCATGATCGCCACCGAGCCGCTCGGTGACGATGTCTGGGCCGAGATCGGGATCGAGCACGGGCAGACCTTCACCGACTATCGCCACCTGCTCATCTACGGCCAGCGCACCGCCGACAATCGTTTCGCCTTCGGGGGCCGAGGCGCCCGCTACCACTGGGGCAGCAGCATCCGCCCGGACTACGACCGGGTTCCGCACGTCTTCGAGCATCTACGGAAGACCCTCCAGGATCTGTTCCCGGCGGCGGAGGGGGCGGCGGTCACCCATCGCTGGGGAGGCCCGCTCGGCGTGCCACGCGACTGGCACGCCGCGGCCAGCTTCGACCGTGCGAGCGGGATCGCCTTCGCGGGCGGCTACGTCGGCGACGGCCTGAGCACCACCAACCTCGCCGGCCGAACGCTCGCCGACCTGATTCTCGACCGCGACAGCGAGCTCACCCGGCTGCCCTGGGCCAACCATGTCTCGCCAGACTGGGAGCCGGAACCGCTGCGCTTCATCGGCTCCAATCTCGGTCTTGCCGCGATGGGTGCCGCCGACGTGGAGGAGAAGATCACGGGACGCGCGTCGGTGCTGGCGAAACTCATGGGGCCCCTCGTCGGACACTGACGCCGACCGGGGAAGGCCGAGGCGGTCCTGCTAGCATTTCGAAGCCGCTGGGGTCGGCGGCGGCCGCGATCGAGGAGACCATGACACTGTTCGAGGGGGTCGACGAAGCGTACCCGGCGCCGACGCGACGCCGCCGGGGACTGCTGTCGCGCGTCATCCCCACGGTGATCGCCCTCCTGCTGGTGGCCGCCGGCGCGTGGGGCCTGGTGAGCTTCCAGCGCCTGGTCGACCAGTACACGGTCTGGACCTTCACCCCGTCGGCCGCGGCGGAATCGATCGCCGACGGATCGCGGATGACCGCGGAGGGGCGCTTCCTGTTCTTCGCGAGCAAGCCGGCGGTGGAGCCGGCCGCCCTCTTCGACTCGAGCTGCGCGAGCGAGCAGGAGGGCAGCGGGATCCTGGGCTGCTACCTGCCGACCGGCCGCACCATCCACCTCTTCGACGTCACGGACGACCGCCTCGCCGGCCTCGAAGACGTCGTCGGCGCGCACGAGATGCTGCACGCGGCCTGGGACCGGATGAACACGCTCGACCGCCAGCAGCTCATCCCCGAGCTCGAGGCGGCCGCGAGCCGGCTCGCCGGAAACGCCGACTTCACCAGCCGGATGGCGTACTACGCGAAGGCGGAACCTGGCGAGCGCGACAACGAGCTGCACTCGATCATCGGCACGGAGGTCGCATCGATCGGCCCGGCCCTCGAGGCGCACTACGCCCAGTACTTCACGGACCGCGCGGCGGTCGTCACCCTGCACGAGAAGTCGGATGCGGTCTTCACCGACCTGCAGGCCCGCTCGGCAGCGCTCTCCACCGCCATGGCCGCGCTCAAGGCGGAGATCGACACCGAGTACGCCGCGTACTCCTCCGGCTATGAGGGGCTCAACGCCGACGTGCTCGCGTTCAACGCCCGCACCGACTGGACCTCGAACGCGGAGGTCGGTCGCGCCAGGCGCGCCCTGGAGGCCCGGAGGGCGGCGCTCGACGCCCAGTACGCCGACGTCGTCGCGAAACACAACGAGTACAACGCGGACCACGCGGCCCTCACCGCGCTCACCGACCAGACCAACGAGCTCTACAAGGGGCTCAACCTGCAGCCGGCCCTGCCGAGCAAGTAGGCCTAGAGTTCGGCGTTGGCGGGAGCCGCGAACTGCGCGTTGTACAGCCGGAAGTACGCCCCCTCCGCGGCGAGCAACTCGGTGTGCGTGCCCTGCTCGACGATGGCGCCGGACTCCATGACCAGGATCAGGTCGGCATCCCGAATCGTGGACAACCGGTGCGCGATCACGAAGCTCGTGCGGTCGGTGCGCAGGGCCTGCATGGCCTTCTGCACCAGCAGCTCGGTTCGCGTGTCGACCGAGCTCGTCGCCTCGTCGAGGATGAGCACGCTCGGTTTCGCGAGGAACGCCCGCGCGATCGTGATGAGCTGCTTCTCACCCGCGCTCACATTGGACGCCTCGTCGTCGAGCACCGTGTCGTAGCCGTCGGGCAGCGCGTGCACGAAGCGGTCGACATAACAGGCGGTGGCCGCCTCCAGTATCTCCTCCTCGGTGGCTCCGGTGCGCCCGTAGGCGATGTTGTCCCGGATAGTGCCCCCGAAGAGCCAGGTGTCTTGCAGCACCATCCCGAGCTTCGACCGGAGGCTGTCCCTGGTCATGGTAGTGATATCGACGCCGTCGAGGGTGATGCGCCCGGAATCGAGCTCGTAGAAACGCATCATCAGATTCACGAGGGTGGTCTTGCCCGCACCGGTCGGGCCGACGATCGCGATGGTCTGACCGGGATTCGCCACGAGTGACAGGTCGTCGATGAGCGGGGTCTCCTGGTCGTACCGGAAGCTCACGTGTTCGAAGGCCAGGCGACCGGGTCCGGCCGCCGGAGCGGTCGCGTCGCGGGCATCCGGCGACTGTTCCTCGGCGTCGAGCAGCTCGAAGACGCGCTCGGCGCTCGCCACACCGGACTGTAGAAGGTTGGCCATCGAGCCCAGCTGGCTGAGGGGCTGAGTGAAGTTGCGCGAGTACTGGATGAACGCCTGCACGTCGCCGATCCCGAGGGATCCCGAGGCGACCTTCAGACCGCCCACCACCGCGATCGCGACGTAGACGAGATTGCCGACGAACATCATCGACGGCATGATGATGCCGCTGATGAACTGGGCGCTGAAGCTCGCCTGGAACAGCTCCTCGTTCTTCTCGGCGAACCTCGCGGTGACCTCGCGCTGGCGCCCGAACACCTTCACGAGGGCATGCCCGGTGAAGGCCTCCTCGATCTGGCCGTTGAGGGCTCCGGTGTGCGCCCACTGAGCGACGAACTTCTTCTGCGAGCGCTTGGCGATCGTCGCCGTGATGAAGAGCGTGAGCGGCACGGTGACGAGGGCGATGAGCGCAAGCTCCCACGAGATGGTGAACATCAGCACCAGCACTCCGAGCACCGTGAGCACCGAGGTGATGAGCTGGCTCAGCGTCTGCTGCAGGGTGGTCGAGATGTTGTCGATGTCGTTGGTCACCCGGCTGAGCAGCTCGCCTCTCGGGGTCTTGTCGAAATAGCCGAGCGGCAACCGGTTGATCTTCGACTCGACGTCGCGGCGCATGCGGTAGACGGTGCGCTGGGTGACCCCGTTGAGCACGAATCCCTGCAGCCACTGGAACACCGAGGCAAACACGTAGAGCCCGAGGATCATCAGGAGCAGGTTGCCGAGCGCCGTGAAGTCGATGCCGTGCCCCGGATTCAGGTTCACGCCGCCGAGGAGTCTCGCCTGCGCGTCCTGCCCGTTCGCCTTGAGCCCGGCGATCACCTGCGCCTTTGTCGTTCCGGCCGGGAGCTTCGAGGAAAAGTACCCGTCCACGATGAGGTTCGTCGCATTGCCCAGGAGCTTGGGGCCGGCGACCGAGAGTGCGACGCTGACCACCCCGAGAAGCACCACGCCGATCACCTTGAGACGCTCCGGGCGCAACTGCCCGAGGAGACGCTTCGACGACGCCCGGAAGTTCATCGACTTCTCGACGGGCATGCTCATGCCGGCCCACGGGCCGCCACCTCCCGGCCCCCGGCGAATCGGCGGACGACCCTGGGCCGATGAACTCTCGGCCGATGAGCCCCGTGTCGATGTCTGGCTCATGCCACTTCCTCCGCTCGCAGCTGGCTGCCGACGATCTCGGCGTAGGTCGGATTCGACTCGACGAGTTCGTCGTGCGTTCCCCTGCCTACAATCTCCCCGTGTTCGAGCACCAGGATCTCGTCGGCACCGATGATCGTCGAGACCCGCTGGGCCACGACGATCACGGTCGCGTTGGCGACCCTCTGCGCGAGCGCGAGCCGGAGTCGGGCGTCGGTCGCGGTGTCCAGGGCGGAGAACGAGTCGTCGAAGACGTAGATCTCGGGGGTCTTCACGAGCGCTCGCGCAATCGCCAGACGCTGTCGCTGGCCACCGGAGAGGTTCGTGCCGCCCTGGGCGATCGGGCCCTCGAGCTTCTCGGGCATCTCGGCCACGAAGTCCCTCGCCTGGGCTATGTCCAGCGCCTCCCAGATCTCCTCGTCCGTCGCATCCGGCTTTCCGTAGCGCAGATTGGATGCGACGGTGCCGGAGAACAGGTACGGCTTCTGCGGGATGAGGCCGATGCGACTCCAGAGCAGGTCGGGTTCGAGCTCGCGAACATCCACGCCGTCGACCAGGACCGCACCCTCCGTCACGTCGAAGAGGCGCGGGATCAGGCTCACGAGCGTCGTCTTGCCCGCGCCGGTGCTGCCGATGATGGCGGTCGTGCGTCCAGGCACGGCATCGAAGTCGAGATGGTGGAGCACCGGGGCCTCCGCGCCCGGGTAGGAGAAGCTCACGTCGCGGAATTGCACGGTGCCCTTGCCGCGCAGCGACGTCACCGGCGCGTGGTGGAGCACCACGCTCGACTCGGTGTCGAGCACCTCGGCGATGCGGTCGGCCGAGACGGCCGCGCGCGGAATCATTATCGACATGAAGGTGGCCATCATCACGGCCATGAGGATCTGGATGAGATAGCTCAGGAAGGCGATGAGGGCACCGATCTGCATCGAGCCGTCGTTGATGCGGAACGAGCCGAACCACAGAACGGCGACGCTCGTGACGTTGACCACGAGCATCACCACGGGGAAGACGAGGGCGAAGAGCCGCCCGGAGCGCAGGCCAGTGAGCGTGACGCCCATGTTGGCCTGCTCGAAGCGCTCGGTCTCGACGGTCTCGCGCACGAAGGCTCGCACGACACGGATGCCGGTGAGCTGCTCGCGCAGAACCTGGTTGACCGTGTCGATCTTCTTCTGCATCAGGCGGAACTGGGGCACCATCCGCACGATGATGAGCGAGATGGACAGCAGGAGCACCGGAACGGCCACGACGAGCAGCCAGGACAGCCCGACATCCTGCTGGAGGGCGGCGATGACGCCGCCGATCGCGAGGATCGGGGCCGAGACGAGCAGCGTGCAGGTCATGAGCACGAGCATCTGCACCTGCTGCACGTCATTGGTCGTTCGCGTGATGAGCGACGGTGCGCCGAACTTCGACACCTCCCGCTCGGAGAAGGCGCCCACCTGGTGGAACACCGCTCCGCGCAGGTCGCGCCCCAGGGCCATCGCGGCCTTCGCCCCGAAGTAGACGGCGATGATGGCGCAGGCGACCTGACCGAGCGTGATGAGGAGCATCACCACGCCGAGGCGCAGGATGTACGCCGTGTCCCCCTTGGCCACTCCATTGTCGATGATGTCCGCGTTCAGACTCGGAAGGTACAGCGACGCGATCGACTGGGCGAACTGGAACACCACCACCCCGAGCAGCAGTCGCCCGTGGGGTCGGAGGTAGGTGCGCAAGACGGTGAGCAGCATGGTCATTCCTCGTTGTCTTCGTCGGGTCGGGCGACGATCCCGTGCAGGATGATGTCGCTGAGTTCGTCGGTGGAGAGCGGGTGCGAATCGTTGAACGGGCCGATGGACGAGGCGAATGCGATGATCCGCACGAGGTAGGCGACCTTCGTGGGGTCGAGCCTCAGCCTCGCCGCCTCCGGCTCGAGCACCTCGGCCACGATCTCGGCGAACTCGTTGTGCCCCCCGTGGCCCGGCGGGCGACCGGTCATGCCGATCGCCGACATGATGCCGATGATCCCGGTGAACCGGGACCTCAGGTGGAACAGGATGTCGTGCACCTTCTGCTCGAGCGGGAGATCCGGGTCGATCGACCGGAGTGCGGTGCGCAACGGCAGCGGATCGAGGAACTTGTCCACCGCGGCCTGGATTATCGACTCCTTGTCGCCGAAGGCGCGGAAGATGGTTCCCTCGGCGATTCCCGCCTCGTCGGCGATCTGCCGGGTCGTGATATCGCGGCCGTGTTCGAGGATCAGCGGGATCACGGCATCCACGATCATCGCCCGTCGGTCATCGAGCGGGAGGGGCCGCGCCCGGCTGATCTTCGTCAACTCCACGACGCAATCCTAAATGAGTGAGCACTCACTCACAAGGGCGGGGAGGCACAATGGAAGGAATCCGATTCTAGGGAGCACACCGTGTCGAGAGCAGTCCAGTTCAGCCGCAACGGCGGGCCCGAAGTCCTCGACGTGGTCGAGGTGGACGAGCCGCACGCCGGTGCCGGCACCGTGCGGGTCCGCGTGCGGGCGGCCGGGCTGAACGCCTTCGACTTCAAGGTGCGGCAGGACGCCTCCTATCTCCCCTCGAAGAAGCTCCCGAGCGGCCAGGGCCACGAATTCGCCGGCGTCGTCGACGAGGTCGGCGACGACATCGAGGGCGTCGCGGTCGGTAATGAGGTGCTCGGCTGGGTCTCCTTCGCCGCGCAGGCCGACTACGTTGTCGTGCCGCCCAGCCAGCTCGCGCCTAAGCCGGAGGCGCTCGACTGGGCGAGGGCGGCCGGCATCGGCCTCGTCGGCAACACCGCGAGGAGGGCGACGGATGCCGTCTCCCCCGGCCCCGGCGACACCGTGCTCGTCAGCGCGGCGGCCGGTGGTGTCGGACTCCTGGAGTGCCAGCTCGCCATCCGCGCCGGCGCGACCGTGATCGGCACGGCGAGCGAGGCGAACCACGAGTTTCTGCGCAGCCTCGGCGTGATCCCGGTCGCCTACGGACCCGGCCTCGCCGACCGGGTGCGCGCCGCGGCCCCCGAGGGCATCACGGCGGTGCTCGACAGCGCAGGAGAGGAGACCGTGCTGCTCGGCCTCGAGCTCGGCGTCGACCCGAAGCGCATCAACACGATCGTCTACTACGAGGGCGTGGACAGGTACGGCATCCAGGCGGTTGGCGGCGGCAAGAAGACCTCGGCGGAACTCGCCGAACTCGCCGAACTCGTGGCCGACGGAGAGCTCGTGCTGCCGATCGCCGCGACCTTCCCGCTCGGCGAGGTTCGCGAGGCGTACACGCAACTCGAGTCTCGCCACCTCCTCGGCAAGATCGTGCTTCTCACCGACTGAGACCGGCCCCGCCCTGTGCCCACCCCACTCATCCGTCACCAACTGCTCGCTGGGGGTCCCCAGCCGACACTTACCGACGGATGAGTTGGGCGCGCGGGTTCACTTCTTGGCCGAGTTGCCCGCCGGTCGCCTCGCGCTCGCTGACCCGCCTCCCCACTCAACCGTCACCAACTGCTCGCTGGGCGCCCCCAGCCGACACTTACTGACGGATGAGTTGGCGGCGCGGCGCCCGACGCCGGTCAGCTCGGGTTGGCGAAGAGCTCCGAGATCTCGGCGATGTCGGCGACGGTCGGTGCCCACTCGTTGGCCGCGGCGATGTTCTGCACGATCTGCTCCGGCTTGGTGACGCCGGCGATCACGCTTGTGAGGCCGGGCTGGGCGAGCAGCCAGGAGAATGTGGCGGCAAGCATGCTCACGCCGCGGTCGGCGCAGAACGCCTCGTACTTCTCGATCGTGTCCCAGGGGGCCGTCTCGATCAGGTGCGGGCGGATGGCCATGATGCGGCTGTCCGCCGGGCCTCCCTCCCGACTGAACTTGCCGGTGAACAGCCCGTTGTAGAGCGGGAAGAACGGCAGGAATCCGAGGCCGTAGTGGTTGACAGCCGGAAGCACCTCCGCCTCCACGCCGCGAGCGAGCAGCGAGTACTCGTTCTGGGCGGAGATGAACTTCGGATGCCCGCCCAGGATCGCCTTGTACTCGGCGTCGGCGATCTGCCAGCCGGTGAGGTTCGAGTGCCCGATGTAGCGCACCTTGCCCTCGGTGATCAGGTCGTCCAGCACCGAGAGGGTCTCCTCGATGGGGGTGTTCGGGTCTGGCACGTGAAGTTGGTAGAGGTCGATCCAGTCCGTCTGCAGGCGACGCAGCGACGCCTCTACCGCGAGGCGCACATACCGTCGCGACCCTCGGGCGCCCCAGTCGGGCCCGTTCGCACCGGCCATGTCCATGCCGAACTTGGAGGCGAGCACGATGTCGCCCCGGCGGCCCTTGAGCGACTTGCCCATGAGCGTCTCGCTCAGGCCGCGCTCGCCGCCGTAGATGTCTGCGGTGTCGAAGAGGGTGACCCCGGCATCGATCGCCGCCGAGATGACGGCATCGGTGCCGGCCTGGCTCTCCGTCGTCGTCTTCGGGCGCCCGAAGTTGTTGCAGCCGAGCCCGACCGTTGACACGATGAGGCCGGACCGGCCGAGGGTGCGGTACTGGATGTCAGTCATTCCTCCAGCCTAGATCGCGGTGGTCGGCCCCCGCGACGTGCTCCAGTCCTCCACCGGCGGCCGTCAGCCGGGCCCAGCACCCGATGTCCGAAAACCGCCGGAAGCACGTCGGGGGCCGCGGCTACAGTCGAGTCATGACTTCAGAAATCATCGGGCCGATGCCGCCCGCGCAACTTCGTCGATTGGAGTCCCCCATCGGCAGGATCGAATTGACCGGAGACGGCACCGCCGTCACCTCACTCACCATCGAGCGAGCCGGCCACCTCCCCCTCGAAGAATTCCCCGAGGCGAGCGACGACGTGCTGGACCGGGCGGCGGCCGAGCTCGTCGAGTACTTTGCGGGCACCCGCACCAGCTTCGACGTTCCGGTGGCCGTGACGGGCACCGCCTTCCAGAGGGCGGTCTGGGCGGAGCTCGCCGAGCTCGAGTTCGGCGAGGTGATCTCGTATGGGGAGTTGGGTCGCGCCACGGGCCGGCCGTCCGCCGGTCGGGCGGTCGGTGGGGCCGTGGGCGCCAACCCCGTGCCGATCATCATCCCCTGCCACCGGGTGCTCGCCTCCAACCAGCGCATCACCGGCTACAGCGGCGGCAACGGCATCCCGACCAAGGTGTGGCTCCTCGACCACGAGGGGATCGTGCACGCCTCGTGACGGAGCCGGAGACCACGCAGAACCCGGGCGACGAGCAGCCGCCGGCCGTGGGCGAGGGTAGAACCGCCGTCGCCGTCGGCGAGGACAGCGTGCCGCGCTGCGCCTGGGGCTCGAGCGATCCGGAATACCGGCGCTACCACGATGAGGAGTGGGGGTTCGAGCTGCACGGAGACCGGCCGCTCTTCGAGAAACTCAGCCTCGAGGGGTTCCAGGCCGGGCTGTCCTGGATCACGATCCTCCGGCGCAGGCCGACCTTCCGACTCGTGTTCCACGACTTCGACATCGACCGGGTGGCCGCCATGGACGACTCCGAGGCCGAGGCCCTCATGCAGGACCCGGGCATCATCCGCAACCGGGCGAAGATCAGCGCGACGATCGGCAACGCGCGCATCGTGCAGGAGCTCGTGCGGCAGACCCCCGGTGCCCTCGACGAGCTGATGTGGAGCTTCGCGCCGAGCGCGGGGCGAGCCCGCCCGCGGGGCTTCGGCGACATCCCCGCCGTGACTCCCGAGTCGACCGCCATGAGCAAGGCGCTGAGGTCACTGGGCCTGCGCTTCGTCGGTCCGACGACCCTCTACGCGCTCATGCAGTCGGCGGGCATGGTCGACGACCACGTCGAGGGGTGCTGGCGGGCGGCCTGACCCGAACCGGGGTCAGGCGGCCGTCGGCGCGGGAACGTTGGGTCCGTAGAGCGGCCGGACGGCCATCTTCTCCGGCTCCCACCGGGAGCCGTCGAAGGCGATGATCCCGATCCAGATCACCGGCAGGAAGATGTAGAGCAGAAGCCAGCCCACGCCCGGCTTCTGGAAGGCCGAGCCGACGTGCCAGGCGGCGATGCAGGCGAACACCGCCGCGACGATGTTCACGCCGGGAATCAGGCTCAGCAGCGCGAGCCAGCCGAGCTGTCCGCCCATCTCGAAGAACACCCAGTAGTTGAACACCGGCACCCAGGCCTTCCACGGGAGCACGCCGGCCTTGGCGAAGATGCGGGACAGCATCCAGGCGACGAGGGCGTATGCGCCGAGGAACAGCACCAGGTAGACGACGATGAAGACCAGCACCAGTGCCGCGGCCGCCGCGGCGTCCGGTCCGTATCCGTTGTCGTTCATCTGAACCCCTCTTCGTTCGTTCCCGGTGAGACGGGCCCACGACATGGCCCGACGTCAGTCAACCACGAGTTCGAGCTCCGACTCACCCTTTTTCGTGACCCGGATTCCCTCCGCCGCCGCCCAGTCGAGAAGCGATTCCACGGACGAGTGGTCGATTCCTGCCTCGATGAGTCGCCGCACGAAGAGGCCCTTGCCCTTCTTGTTAAAGTGGTTGAGCGCGCGCACCCGGCCGTCCGGTCCCTCTGCCGCCACCCGCACGAAGAAGGCGTGCCGGTCCGGCGGGATCGGACCGAGCTGCACGTAGGCCTCAGAGCGCAGGTCCAGGATGAGCCCGTCGCGCCCGGCGAGCACCGACGACACGGCGTCGCGCCAGGTCGAACGCAGCGCGAGATCTGGCAGTCGGGAGTTGTGGGAGAGGCGGTACGCGGGAATGGGGTCGTCCGCCCCGACGAGGCCGAACAGCGCGGAATGCACCGCCACGTGCTCGGCGGCGAACGCGAGGGCCGGCCCGTCGAGCGACGCGGCATCGAGGGCGTCATAGAGCACCCCGGTGTACCTCAGCAGCGCGGGCATCGTGCGCGAGGTCGCCAGCTGCCGGTTGCGGTCGACCTCGAACGACTGCTGCGGACCGAGTCCCAGGGCCGCGGACATGGTGGCCCGATTGCGCGCCAGGCGGCGGGTCGACGCGAGCACCGCCCTGCGGGCGCGCGAGAGCTCCGGATGCCCGAGCAGCGCCAGATCGAGGGTCGACCCCTCAGCCCCGCCGTCTCGTTTCGTCTCGGAGGGGGGAAGCAGAATCAGCATCAGGAGGCGATGAACGCCATCGCCGCGTCGACGTTGAATCCGATCGGGTTCACGGAGTCGAGGGTGATGCGGGCGACGGCCGCGCTCGGCCCGCTCCACGGATCGTACTCGTCCACGCGCTGCTCCACCGCGTTCCAGTTCACCTCGGAGAGGTGCGGCAGCCGACGCTCACGCGATTCCAGTCGGGAGCGGTGAAGTTCGACGTCCGAACAGATCACCTCGATGAACTTGAGCACCTCGCCGCGATCACGCGCCAGGTTCACCCACTGCTCGCGCGCCGGATCCACGGCGTTGACCGCGTCCACGATCACATCGTGGCCGGCGTCGATCACGAACTCGGCGAGCTTCTCGGCCACGAGGTACGCGGCGAGCCCCGTGGGCTGGTCGCTGTCGATCCCCGCGCTCAGGATCGCGGACTCGATCGGGTCGACCGAGATCACCGAGGCTCGCAGACGACCGCCGACGATCTCGGCGATCGTGCTCTTGCCGGAGCCCGGAAGCCCGGCCATCGCGATCAGCACGTGCGGACCCCGGCTACGCCGTGGCGAGCTCGGCGTACCGCGCGACGATCGTCACGGTGTCGTGCTCGACCGACAGGAATCCGTCGTCTGCCTTCGCCCGCACCACCGTGCCACGGGGATCGGTGATCCGCACCTCGCCGGCGGCCAGGATCGCGAGCAGCGGCTCGTGCCCGGCAAGGATGCCGATCTCGCCCTCCGTCGTGCGAGCCACGACCATCGACGCCGCGCCGGACCAGACGGACTGGTCGGCCGACACGACTGTCACCTGGAGCTCGGCCATGCTTAGCCGTTCTCCTTCTGGATCTTCGCCCACTGCTCTTCGACGTCGTTGATGCCGCCGACGTTGAAGAAGGCCTGCGTCGCGACGTGGTCGAAGTCACCGCGCACGATCGCGTCGAAGGACTCGATGGTGTCCTTGAGCGGCACCGTCGATCCCTCGACACCGGTGAACTTCTTCGCCATGTAGGTGTTCTGCGACAGGAACTGCTGGATGCGGCGGGCGCGGGAGACGGTGATCTTGTCTTCCTCGGAGAGCTCGTCCACACAGAGGATCGCGATGATCTCCTGCAGTTCCTTGTTCTTCTGCAGGATCGCCTTGACGTTCGTGGCGACGCGGTAGTGGTCGGCACCCAGGTAGCGGGGGTCGAGGATGCGGCTCGTGGAGGTGAGCGGGTCGACGGCCGGGTACAGGCCCTGCGACGCGATCTCGCGGCTCAGTTCCGTGGTGGCGTCGAGGTGCGCGAAGGTCGTGGCCGGCGCCGGGTCGGTGTAGTCGTCTGCCGGCACGTAGATGGCCTGCAGCGAGGTGATCGAGTGGCCGCGGGTGGATGTGATGCGCTCCTGGAGGATGCCCATCTCGTCGGCGAGGGTCGGCTGGTATCCCACGGCGGACGGCATGCGCCCGAGCAGGGTCGAGACCTCGGAGCCGGCCTGCGTGAACCGGAAGATGTTGTCGATGAAGAGCAGCACATCCTGGTTCTGCACATCGCGGAAGTACTCCGCCATGGTCAGGGCCGACAGCGCGACGCGAAGACGCGTCCCCGGCGGCTCGTCCATCTGGCCGAACACCAGCGCGGTCTTGTCGAAGACGCCCGCCTCTTCCATCTCGAAGATGAGGTCGTTGCCCTCACGGGTGCGCTC
>NZ_JAYSJZ010000069.1:0-25024 GCF_043726815.1 Lacisediminihabitans sp. | reverse complement strand
GCCGACCCTGCCCGACGTTCCAGGCGAGTGCGTTCGGGGAGTGCCCGGCATTGAGAATCTGGTGTCTTGGCGCGATCCCTCCGGATGCCCGCACGAACTGGTCGATCGGCAAAGGTCGATGCATGGGCGCCAGTGTGCCCGCCCGGCTTGAGCACGGGGCCGGACCGCAGCGCGCCTGTGTACGAACGTCTGGCATCAGCGCCTGTGGAGGGGCCGCGGCAGCGCGTTTCTCCGGAGGTTTCGCCGAGACATAGCGAAAACGACCACCGTGAACGTGCACAACGGCCATTGGCGCCCAAACCTCCGGAGAAGCGCGTACCTCCGGAGAAGCGCGTACCTCCGGAGAGGCGCGCAGCAAACGGGAGACAGTGACCGTGCCGCGCCGCGCTACCCCTTGTTGAGCTTGTCGCTGATGATCTGCATCACCGAGGTGTCGGCGAGCGTGGTCGTGTCGCCGATGGCCCGTCCCTCCGCGACATCCTGAAGCAGGCGCCGCATGATCTTGCCCGACCGGGTCTTCGGCAGTTCGGCGACGATGAAGATCTCCCTCGGCCGCGCGATCGCGCCGATCTGCTCGGAGACGTGGATGCGCAGCAGCGCGCTCGCCTCATCCGGCGTCTGGTGCTCGACATGTTCGCTGCGCAGAATCACGAACGCGACGACGGCCTGGCCGGTGGTCTCGTCCGCCGCTCCGACCACGGCGGACTCGGCCACGATCGGATGCGACACCAGCGCCGACTCGATCTCGGCGGTCGAGAGGCGATGGCCCGAGACGTTCATCACGTCGTCGACGCGGCCGAGCAGCCAGATGTCGCCGTCCTCATCGAGGCGGGCGCCGTCCCCGGCAAAGTACACGGGCTTGTCGAGGACCGCGGCGAACTTGTCCCAGTAGGTCTCCTTGAAGCGCTCCGGGTCTCCCCAGATGCCCCGCAGCATGGATGGCCACGGCTCGGTCACGGCGAGCAGGCCGCCGCCTCCCGCCGGAACCGGGGTTCCGGCCTCGTCGAGCACCTCGATGGTGATGCCGGGCATCGGCACCTGCGCCGAGCCGGGCTTCGTGATCGTCACGCCCGGCAGCGCGGAGATCATGATGGCTCCCGTCTCGGTCTGCCACCAGGTGTCGACGATCGGGGTGCTGCCACCGCCGATCACCTCGCGGTACCAGACCCAGGCCTCGGGGTTGATCGGTTCGCCGACGCTGCCCAGCACTCGCAGGCTCGACAGGTCGAACGAGTCGGGAATCTCGGGGCCGAGCTTCATGAACGACCGGATGGCGGTGGGCGCCGTGTAGAAGATGGTCACGCCGTACTTCTGGATGATCTCCCACCAGCGGCCGGGGTGCGGCGCGTCCGGAGTGCCCTCGTAGAGCACCTGGGTCGCGCCGTTGGCGAGCGGGCCATAGACGACGTAGCTGTGCCCGGTGATCCAGCCGACGTCGGCGGTGCACCAGTACACGTCGGTCTCCGGGTGAAGGTCGAACACGTTCTTATGGGTGAACGCGACCTGGGTGAGGTAGCCGCCCGTCGTGTGCAGGATTCCCTTCGGCTTCCCGGTCGTGCCCGACGTGTACAGGATGAAGAGGGGCTGCTCCGCCTCGAAGGCCTCCGCCTCGTGCTCGGCGTCGACCGTTTCGATCTCCTCGTGCCACCAGAGGTCGCGGCCCTCCGTCCATTCCACGTCGTTGTCGCAGCGCTTCACCACGAGGACGTGCTCCACCGAGAGGTCGCCCTCCTTCGCGAGCGCGCCGTCCACCGCCGGCTTGAGGGGGCTCACGCGCCCCTTGCGCCATCCGCCGTCTGCGGTGATCACGAGCTTGGCGCTCGCGTCGTCGATGCGGGAGCGGAGACTCTCGGCGCTGAAACCCCCGAAGATCACCGAGTGCACGGCTCCGACGCGCGCGACGGCGAGCATCGAGACCACCGCCTCCGGAATCATCGGAAGGTAGATGGCGACCCGGTCGCCCTTGCCGATGCCGAGCTTGGTCAACAGATTCGCGGCGCGTTTGACCTCGGCGGTGAGCTGCGCGTAGCTGATGTCGCGGCTGTCGCCCGGCTCGCCCTCCCAGTGGATGGCGATCCGGTCGCCGTTGCCCGCGAGAACGTGACGGTCGAGGCAGTTGTACGCCACATTCAACTCGCCGTCGGCGAACCACTTGGCGAATGGCGCGTTCGACCAGTCGAGGGTCTGCGTGAAGTCCTTGTGCCAGTGCAGCAGGTCGCGGGATTGCCTGGCCCAGAAGGCGAGGCGATCCGCCTTCGCCTCGTCGTAGAGAGCGCTCGTGGCCACCGCGGTGGCCGAGAACGAGGCCGTCGGCGGGAATCGGCGTTCTTCATGCTGAAGGCTGTCGATGGAGGTGTTGGACATCGTTATCCTGTTCGAGCGTGCGGCGCGGTGGCCGTTGAAATCGTCCTTCCGATCCTAGACCGGGCCCAGGTTGCGCTTCGTAGCGGCTCGAAATCGGGGCCGCGCCCGGCCACGCTGGGAACGTGCTGTGTTGCCGGGACATCTTCTCTTGCATGAGAGCTTTGCTGGAGTACACTGAGACCCGTCGAATGCAAATTCGGTAAGCAGCGCATAGTGATTCCCCCCAATCCAGCGTTGCTGTGGC
The DNA here is from genome assembly GCF_043726815.1 of Lacisediminihabitans sp. NCBI lineage: Bacteria > Bacillati > Actinomycetota > Actinomycetes > Micrococcales > Microbacteriaceae > Lacisediminihabitans > Lacisediminihabitans sp. Next base: position 22,416 of record NZ_JAYSJZ010000069.1, on the reverse strand, counting down.
GGCGTCTGTTCCCCCCAACCGGCGCCGCCCCTCTTCTTTTAAGGGCCACCCCCGCAACGGCCACAGGTAGACAATTCGGTCTCACCAAGCACGGTGGGTGCGCCAGCTCCCCTCCTCCCCGGCGGCGCACGAATCGTGATGCATAACCGGGGTCCCGCCGCGAGGTCCATCCGCGCTCCGCCGACGGATACGGTCGGGCGATGTTCGATCGCTTCGACTCCCTGCCGGCGCCCTCGGGCCCGAACGGGCCAGACGAGCCGTTGGAGCGGAGGCCGTCGCCCGGGCCGCCCGCACGTTTCGTCGCGCGCAGGCCGGGAGGGCCCCGCGGGGACGGGTCCGGGTACCCGATCGATGCGCAGCACGGTGACGCGTCCGACCATTCCGGCGGCGCTCGGCCGGGCGACCCGATGCGACGAGGGATCGCCGGGGAGGAGCTGTCCGACTTCGGACCCCTCGGGCCGTTTGTGTCCGATCCGGCCGTCACCGACGTCTTTGTCAATGGGCCGGGAGAGGTGTGGGTGGATCGCGGCCAGGGTGCCGAGCGCGAGCGGGCGTCGGCGGTCGCCGAGTCCCAGCTGCGGGAGCTGGCCGTGCGCCTCATCGCCCTCGGCGGTAGGCACATCGACGAGGCGACGCCGTGCGTGGACGTGCGCCTCCACGACGGCATCCGCGTGCACGCCGTGCTGCCGCCGATCTCGACCGGCGGAACGCTCCTCTCTATTCGGCTGCCGCGCGTGGACCGGCTGGGTCTCGGCGATCTCGACGCGACCGGCTTCTTCTCCCTCGTTCCCCTCGATACGGTCGCCCGCCTCGTGGCCCGCCGGGAGAATCTCCTCATCACCGGTGCGGCCGGCACGGGGAAGACCACACTGCTCGCGGCCCTGCTCGCGAGTGCGGCGCCGGCCGACCGCATCATCGCGATCGAGGATGTCGCCGAACTGCGAGTGGCGCATCCGCACTTCGTGTCGCTCGAGTCAAGGCAGGCCAACCTCGAGGGGGCCGGCCAGTTGGGGCTCGAGCGGCTCGTGCGCGAGGCGTTGCGGATGCGCCCGGACCGGCTCGTGCTCGGTGAGTGCCGGGGGGGGGGCGAGATCCGCGAACTGCTCGCGGCGCTGAACACCGGTCATGACGGCGGAGCGGGAACCCTGCACGCCAACTCGCTGGAGGATGTGCCCGCCCGACTCGAGGCGCTCGGCGCGCTCGCCGGAATGAGCGAGACCGCGATAGCCCGGCAGACGGTGAGCGCGATCGGCACGGTGCTCCACCTGGAGCGCACGGCCGGCTCGCGTCGGCTCGCGCAGATCGGACGGTTCGAACTGGATCCACGCGGACGGCTGGTCATGGTGGCGGATGGCTAGGGAGACGGTGGGGGTCGAGCCGATCGCTTCCTTCGTGCAGAGGCTCGGGGTGCTTCTCGCGGCGGGGGTGGCACCGTCGTCGGGATGGGGCTACCTCGCCGAGGCGGCCGTCGGCCCAGAGGCGGCCAGGCTGCGCAGCATCGCCGACTCGGTCGCGGCCGGCGCGAGCATCGCCGATGCGGTGCTCGCCGTCGCCCCGTCGGCCGGGCGAAACGAGCCGGTCTGGAGAGGCATCGCCGCGGCCTGGCAGGTGGCGACGGATGCCGGTGCCCCGCTCGCTCCGACTCTCGCTGAACTCGCGGCGTCGCTGCGGGCGCTCGCCCAGAACGAGGAGGATCTGCGCAGCGCGCTCGCCGGACCGGCCGCGACCGCGCGCATGGTGGTGATGCTTCCGGTGGTGGGCGTGCTCTTCGGGCTGGTGCTGGGGTTCGACAGCCTGTCCGTGCTGTTCGCCACCCCGCCCGGGCTCGTCTGCCTCGCCCTCGGGGTGACTCTCATGCTCGCGGCGCGGTGGTGGAGTCGGCGCCTCGTCGACGCGGCACGGCCGACCCAGCTCACCCCTGGCCTCTCCCTCGATCTGATGGCCATCGCGGTGTCGGGCGGCGCCGCGCTCCCGCGGGCGATCGCCTCCGTGAGCGAGGCGTGGGCGCGATTCGGCCTCGACGACGACGGGGGTCGCGCGGCCATCGACGAGGTGCTCTCGCTGTCGCGCCGTGCGGGCGTTCCGGCGGCCGCCCTCCTGCGAAGCGAGGCCGCCGAGGCGAGACGGGCCGCCCGCAGCGCGGGGGAGCGCCGCGCGGCGACGGTGGCGGTCACGCTCATGCTTCCCCTCGGCGTCTGCGTGCTTCCCGCGTTCATGCTGCTCGGCGTGGCGCCGCTCCTCATCGCCGTGCTGTCGTCCACGGTGGCGGGGATCTGAGAGCCCCGCTCACGACCTGATTTTCTCCTTTACATTTCGCCCGGACGGGTCCACATTCTGACTAATAAGAACTTGCGAGGAATCATGAGGATGCCCGTGTTTGTACGCATGGTCTCGATGGCGGCGGTGGCCAGCCTGGCGCTCATCGCCGTGGCTCCTGCACCGGCGGATGCCGTCGGGGTTCTCGCGACGGACGTCGTGGTCAGCACTCATCAGTCGGCGGCGTCAACGAGCGTGGTGTCGCCGGCCTTCAGCACGACTCAGGGCGGGGAGTTGCTCGTCGCGTTCGTGAGCGCTGACGGCCCGGCCACGGCCGGCGGCCAGCAGTTCTCGTCGGTCACCGGCGGCGGCATCACCTGGCGACTTCGCAAGCGCACGAACGCGCAGTACGGCTCGGCCGAGGTGTGGCAGGCGGTGGCGGGCGGCATCCTCACCGGCGCCACCGTCACCGCCGTGCATGCGGGCACCTACGCGGCCTCGATCACGGTCGCCGCCTTCACCGGGGCCGACACGACATCGGACGGAGCGGTAGGCACCGCGAGTGCCGCGACCGGGGCTCCGTCCGCGACGCTTGCGACAACCCGAACCGGCTCGTGGGTCTGGGGCGTTGGCGTGGACTGGGACAGGGCCGTCGCCCGCACGGTGGGATCCGGGCAGACCAAGGTAGACGAGTTCCTCGCGAGCAGTGGTGACACGTTTTGGACGCAGCGCCAGACGACGGCCGGAGCGGCCGCGCCGCCGACGCCGGCGACGATCAATGACACCGCTCCGACCAGCGACAGGTGGAATCTCTCGCTCATCGAGATTCTGCCGGCCGGGCCGCCCGACACCACCGCCCCCGTCATCTCGGCAATTTCCTCCGGTACCCCGACCACGACCGGCACCACCATCACCTGGACGACGGACGAGCCAGCAACCTCGCAGGTCGAATACGGCGCTACCGTCTCCTACGGGTCGAGCACGTCTCTCGTCACCGCCCTCACCTCCGCGCACAGCCAGGCCATTGCGGGCCTCACGGCAGGCACGACCTACCACTACCGGGTGAAGTCCGCCGATTCCTCGAACAACCTCGCGACCTCTCCAGACGCGACCTTCACCACCGCCGCACTCGTGCAGGATACGACTCCTCCGACCGTGGCCATCTCGGCTCCGGCGACGGGTGCCACCGTCTCCGGGGTCATCGCCGTCAGCGCAACCGCCACAGACAACCAGGGCGTGGTCGGGGTGCAATTCACCCTCGACGGCGCCACCCTGTCGACCGAAGACACCGCAGCGCCCTACGCGGCGCAATGGGACACGACCACCGCGACCGCGGGGAGCCACACCCTCGGCGCGGTCGCCCGTGACGCCGCCGGCAACACCGCGAGCGCCACCGCCGTCAGCGTCACCGTGAACAACGCAGGGACCGATCCGTCGGTCGTCGGGTCCTGGGGGCCGGTGCAGGCCTGGCCGGAGGTCTCGATTCACGCGGCCCTCACCAACACCGGCAAGATCCTGACCTGGCAGGGCGACTTCACCCAGGGCGGCCAGCAATTCCTCCTCGATCCGGTCACGGGCGGCTACGTGCAGGTGCCGAATGCCGCGGTAGACCTCTTCTGCGCGGGGCAGGCGGTGCTGGCCGATGGGAGAATCCTCGTCATCGGCGGCACCGCCACGAGCGGCGGTCTCGGCCTGCGCGAGGTGAATGCCTTCATTCCAGGGACGGAAGCCTGGCAGGTGCTCGCGAGCATGACCCATCCGCGCTGGTATCCCACCGGTACCACCCTCGGCGACGGGCGTGTGCTCGTCACCTCCGGATCGGACGCGAATACCACCAATTTCGTTCCTATTCCCGAGATCTATGACACCCAGCACAACGTCTGGAGCGATCTCTCCGCCGCGACCAAGACGATCCCTAACTACCCGTTCATGTACCAGCTCCCCGACGGCCGCGTGCTCCAGGCCGGAGCCTCCGAGCAGTCCACCTCGACGCTCGCCCTCGATGTGTCGACCCAGCAGTGGACCACGATCGACGGCCGGGTGATCGACGGCGCGTCCATCACCAACTATGCGCCCGGCAAGTTCCTCAAGGTCGGATCGGCCTCGGACAGCGGGCTTTCTGGCGCCTCGGCGAGCACCGCCTTCACCCTTGACATGAACCTGCCCAACCCCACGTGGCAACCGACCGGGTCGATGCACTTCCCCCGCAGCTTCACCAATCTCACGAACCTGCCCGACGGCACGGTGCTCGTGACCGGCGGCGGCACCGACCGCACAGGCTACGACGAGACCAAGGCGGTGAAGCCCGCCGAAATCTGGAACCCCGCCACCGGTACCTGGGCCACCGTCGCGGCGCTCACGGCGCCGCGCCTCTACCACTCGGTGGCCCTGCTCCTTCCCGACGGAAGGGTCTGGGTCTCGGGCAGCGGCGGCGACGCCGGGGTTCCGGATGAGAAGAACTACCAGATCTATTCGCCCGCCTATCTCTTCAAGGGCGCCCGCCCCACCATCACCGCCGCGCCAGGCACCGTGCAATACAACTCGAGCGCCCTCATCCAGACGCCCAACGCGGCGAGCATCCAGTCGGTGTCGCTCATCCGCACCGGCTCGGTGACCCACTCGTTCGACCAGAACACGCGGGCGCTGTCGCTCCCGTTCACGCAGGCCGCCGGCGGCCTCAACGTGCAGATGCCGGCCAACGGAAATCTGGCCCCTCCCGGCTACTACATGCTCTCCATCGTGGACGGCAACGGCGTGCCCTCCGCCGCCTCGATCGTGCGTTTCCCGGCCCCGTACGAGGACTCGGTTGCACCCACTGCACCCTCGAGCCTCACGGCCGTCGGCGCCGTGGGCCGGGCAGATCTGAGTTGGACGGCGTCCATCGACAACGTCGGCGTCGCCAGGTACGACATCTTCCGTTCCACGGTGTCGGGTTTCACCCCGAGTCCAGCCAATCAGGTTGGCCAAACCACGGGTCCGAGCACCACCTTCAGCGACTCCGGCGTCGCGAGCGGCACCTACTTCTACCGGGTGAAGGCGGAAGACGCCGCCGCGAACCTGAGCCCGACCTCGAATGAGGCCTCGGCCGTCGTGCAGTCCGACACGACCGCCCCGACGGCACCCGGCAATCTCACCGCGGTCGCCGCTTCCGGCCAGATCTCACTGGCCTGGACCGCAAGCTCGGATGACGTGGGCGTCAGCCGCTACAACGTCACCCGCAACGGCATTCCGGTCGGCACCGCGACGGGCACCTCATGGGTCGACGGGACGGTGGTCGGCGGCACCGTCTACACGTACACCGTCACCGCCCAGGATGCCGCCGGCAACATCAGCAGTCCATCGAACAGCGCGACCGCCACGGCCATCGTGGGGGCGCGCACGATTTCCATCGATAAGCTCATCACCGGCCACCAGGGCACGAGCGCCAACACGGTCAGCGCCACCGGTCTGACGACAACGGGCAGCAATCAGCTGCTTCTCGCCTTCGTCAGTTCCGACGGCCCAAGTGGGGTGGGCACGGCCGCCATCGGCTCCGTGAGCGGGGGCGGCCTCACCTGGACCCTGCGCAAGCGGGCAAATGCGCAACCGGGAACCGCCGAGATCTGGCAGGCGGTTGCTCCCGGTCCTCTGACAAACGCCACGATCACCGCGAGTCAGAGCTCCGGCTCGTGGCAGTCGGCGATGACGGTGGTGGCCTTCCTCAATGCGGATACCGCCCCGGGAACGGTGGTCGGCGCATCCGCAGCCTCCGGGGCCCCGACCGCGAGTCTCACCACCACACGGGCCGGATCGTGGGTGTGGGGCGTGGGGACCGACTGGAGCGCGGCGGTGCCGCGCTCGCTCGGGGCGAATCAGACCCTTGTCGATCAGTATCTTCCCCCGGCCGGAGACACGTACTGGGTGCAACGCCAAACCGGGCAGACCGCCGCGAGCGGCACCGTCGTGACCGTCAACGACACTGCTCCCACAAATGATCGGTGGGACCTCGCTGTCGTCGAGATCCTTGCCGCTCCGTAGGAAGCCACCGCCTCGGCCTCACCCTCGTCTCGCCCACAGCCAATGCCCATTCGCCGGTTGCCCCCGACCGGGGTGACCGGGCGCCGTGGGGTTCCGAACGAGCGCAGGCTGGCGTTGCCGGCGCGGGTCGGCAGGACCGATCGATACGAAAGGGCAGGGGCATGAAACGGTGGAAGCGGATGCTGGTACACGAGGAGGGGGCGGCGACGGCGGAGTACGCGATCGCCACGATGGCGGCGGTCGGTTTCGCCGGGCTGCTGGTCGCAATACTGCGCAGCGACGAGGTGAGGGGCATCCTCACCGATCTGGTGCACCGTGCACTCACCTTCGCGGGGTGACGGTGCTCCCGAGCGCGGCAGCGTGACGGCGGAGTTCGCCGTCGTGATCCCGGCGGTGGTGCTCGTGCTCGGGCTTTGCCTGTCCGGGCTGCAGCTCGCCGGTGCGCAGCTCACGCTGCAGCAGGTGGCGGCGAGCGCCGCTCGGTCGCTGGCGCGTGGAGAGGCACTCGGCACCGCGGGCGAGTTGGCGGCCCAGCTGGCGCCGGGAGCGAGGCTGAGCGAGGAGGGGCAGGGGTCGATCGTGTGCGTTCGTGCGAGCTCCCCCGGGTCCGCGGCACGCGGCTTGCTGGGAGCCGTGTCCCTCTCGGCGCGCAGCTGCGCCCTGGCCGGTGGCCGGTGAGGGGCGAGAGCGGCTCGGGATCGGTGCTCGGCGTCGCGGTCGTCGCTGCTGTCATCGCCGTCGCCACGCTCATGGTTCCGGTTGTCGGCGCCCTCGCCGCGGTGGGCCAGGGGTGGGCGGCGGCCGACGCCTCCGCGCTGGCCGCGGCGGACGTGGCCGTCGGCATCCAGCCGGGAATTCCCTGCGAATCGGCGGCCGCCGTGGCGGCGTCGAACGGTGCTCGGCTCGACGGCTGTGTGGTCGACGGCGCCGTCGTCACGGTGAGCGTTGAGGTGGCGGTGGTCGGATTCCGGCTCAGTATTCGCGCGACGGCGGGTCCTCCCGGGGGCACGGGCGGGCATTCGGGGGAGTCGGCTTTGGCTCCGCCGCGCGCCCGGCAGCCGTCGCTGTTCGTCACCGGGATGTGTGAAAGGCGCCGTCATGATCGGGAGTGAAATGGGGTTGCTGGGCGTTTCTGTGTGTATGGTGTGCCTGTCGGGGGTGCGCCCCGACACTCTTCGCCGCGACATCCTGTTCCAACGCCGCCGCAGGCTGGGCGAGGGTCGAGAAACAGCAGTGGCGCAAGCCGCAGAAGCCAAGGAGCAAGGTGCCAGGCACGAAGAAGCTGGTCATAGTCGAGTCGCCGGCAAAGGCGAAGACGATCGCCCAGTACCTGGGCGACGGATACGAGGTGTTGGCCTCGGTCGGACACATCCGGGACCTCATCGAGCCGAAGAACCTTCCGGCGGAACTCAAGAAGGGCTCGCTCGGCAAGTTCTCCATCGACGTGGAGAACGGCTTCGCCCCCTACTACGTCGTCTCCGACCAGAAGAAAAAGACGGTCGCCGAACTCAAGCGCGCGCTCAAGGGCGCCGACGAGCTCTACCTCGCAACTGATGAGGACCGCGAGGGAGAGGCCATCGCGTGGCACCTTCTCGACGAGCTCAAGCCCAAGGTTCCCGTCAAGCGCATGGTGTTCCACGAGATCACCAAGGAAGCGATCCAGCGCGCGCAGGAGAACACCCGCGACATCGACACCGCCCTCGTCGACGCCCAGGAGACCCGTCGAATCCTCGACCGCCTCTATGGCTACGAGGTCTCGCCGGTGCTCTGGCGCAAGATCGGGCCCGGCCTGTCCGCCGGCCGAGTGCAGTCGGCGGCAACGAGACTCGTCGTCGACCGGGAGCGCGAGCGGCTGGCCTTCGTGCCGGCCGGCTACTGGGACCTCTCGACCCAGCTCACGGCATCCGCGGATTCGACTAAGTTCGAGGCTCGTCTCGCCAAGCTCGACGGCAGCCGGGTGGCCACGGGCCGCGACTTCGACGACAAGGGCCAGCTCAAGGCTCAGACCGGAGGCCGCGCGGATGTCGTGGCCCTGGATGAGAAGGCGGCGACCGCCCTCGCCGACGCGTTGCGTGATCCGAGCGTCTCGGTCGTCGTGGCGTCGGTCGACTCGAAGCCGTACACGCGGCGGCCAGCCGCCCCCTTCAGCACGTCCACGCTTCAGCAGGAGGCGGCGCGCAAGCTGCGCTTCTCCGCGCGCCAGACCATGAGCGTGGCGCAGGGCCTGTACGAAAACGGCTACATCACCTACATGCGTACGGACTCGCTCAACCTCTCGCAGCAGGCCATCAACGCCGCGCGTGCCCAGGCGAGTTCGCTGTACGGCGCGGAGAGCGTGTCAGAGAAGCCCCGCGTCTACGCGAGCAAGAGCAAGAACGCGCAGGAGGCCCACGAGGCGATCCGTCCGGCCGGCGACACCTTCCGCACCCCCGGCGAGCTCGAGGGAGTGCTGCGCGGCAACGACTGGAAGCTCTACGACCTCATCTGGAAGCGCACCATCGCGTCGCAGATGGCGGACGCCAAGGGATCGACCGCCTCCGTGGTCATCACCGCGGGTCCCGTTCTCGGTGACGCCGTCGCGGAATTTGCGGCGAGCGGCACGGTCATCACCTTCCGTGGCTTCCTGCAGGCTTACGAGGAGAGCCGCGACGAAGACCGCAACGACGTTGCGGAGCCCACCGAGGCGAAGCTGCCGCCGCTCACCGCCGGGCAGAAGCTCGACATCGTGGACGTGGAGGCGAAGGGTCACGAGACCAGCGCACCCCCGCGCTACACGGAGGCCAGCCTCGTCAAGACGCTGGAAGAGCTGGGCATCGGGCGTCCGTCCACCTACGCCTCGATCATCTCCACGATCATCGACCGCGGGTACGTGACCCCGCGCGGCACGGCCCTCGTGCCGAACTGGATCGCGTTCTCGGTGGTTCGTCTGCTCGAGGACTACTTCACCGACCTCGTGCAGTACGACTTCACCGCGGGCATGGAAGACGACCTCGACCGCATCGCGGGCGGGGAAGAGGATCGGGTCGCCTGGCTCAACAGCTTCTACTTCGGCGGCGCTAAGCACCGCGGCCTGCGCAACGTGATCGACAACCTCGGCGACATCGACGCCAAGAGCATCAACTCGATCAAACTCGCGGACGACGTGACTCTCCGCATCGGCAAGTACGGTCCATACCTCGAGGTGATCGACCCCGAGGCCGAGCCGGATGTCCCCCCGCGCCGGGTCAACATCCCCCCGGATCTGGCTCCGGACGAGCTCACCGTCGACAAGGCACGTCAGCTCATCGAGGCGCCCGTCGTGGTCGATCGCGTCATCGGCGTCAACCCGGAGAACGGCAAGAACATCGTGGCCAAGGACGGCCGGTTCGGGCCATACGTGACCGAGGTCGATCCCGAGCCGGAGGCCGTGGCCGTGGAGGCTGTCGCCGAGCCGGCCGAGACCGTGGACCCCATCACCGGCGAGATCATCGCGCCGAAGAAGAAGCGGGCCGCGCCGAAGAAGGCCGCCGCGGTGAAGCCGCGAACGGCATCCATCTTCAAGTCGATGGACCTCGCGACCGTGGATCTCGACACGGCGCTGCGCCTGCTGGCGCTGCCGCGTGTGGTGGGTCAGGATCCCGAGTCCGGCGAGGAGATCCTCGCCCAGAACGGAAAGTTCGGCCCGTACCTCAAGAAGGGAGCGGACACCAGGTCGCTCACCGAGGAAGACCAGATCTTCGAGATCGACCTTCCGGGGGCCCTCGAGCTCTATGCCCAGCCCAAGTACGGTGCGCGGCGTGCATCGAGCGCCCTCAAGGAGTTCGACGCCGACCCCGTCAGCGGCAAGCCCATCCGCATCAAGGACGGTCGTTTCGGCGCCTACGTCACCGACGGCGTCACCAACGCGACGATCCCGCGCGGCGAGACGGTGGAGGAGGTCGACTTCGATCGAGCCATCGAGCTGCTTGCCGACAAGCGCGCGAAGGGTCCGGCGAAGCCCAAGGCCAAGGCCCCAGCGAAGAAGGCTCCTGCCAAGAAGCCGGCCGCCAAGAAGCCGGCGATCAAGAAGCCTGCCGTGCGCAAGGCGGCGGCGTCGAAGCCAGCCGCAAGCGAATAGTCGTGTCCGGCCTCTTCATCACCTTCGAGGGCGGCGACGGCTCGGGCAAGTCGACCCAGGCCGAGCTCCTCGCCGACTGGCTCGCCGACTCCGGCCACACCGTGGTGCGGTCGCGCGAGCCGGGCGGCACCGAGCTCGGCGTGGAACTGCGCGAGATCGTGCTGCACCGTCGCGGCCACATCGCCCCTCGGGCCGAGGCCCTGATCTATGCGGCCGACCGCGCGCACAACATCGCCACGAAGGTGCGGCCGGCGATCGAGCGCGGCGACATTGTGATCCAGGATCGCTACCTGGACTCGTCCGTCGCCTACCAGGGCGCCGGTCGGGTGCTCGATGCGAAGGAGGTGCGTGACCTCTCCCTCTGGGCAACGGAGGGTTTCATGCCGCACCTCACCATCCTGCTCGACCTCGACGAGACCATCGGACGGGAGCGCCTCGACGACGCCCGCACGCGGTACGACCGCCTGGAGGCGGAGAAGGACGACTTCCACGCGCGGGTCCGCGCGGGCTACCTGAGCCTCGCCGCCGATGAGCCGCACCGCTTCCTGGTGTTGAGCGCGACCGACTCGATCGAGTCGATTTCCACGGCCATTCGCGCGCGGGTCGAGGCGTTGCTCGTCCGCTGACTCCGTCGTTCGAGGCGGCCCGATTCGGGCAATCGCCCCGCGCCGGTTGCCCCTGGTGCGTGCGAATTGTTCCGTCTGTCGCGCCTCACCTGCCGGGCGTGCCCGGCGCCGGCCTGCCGTGACTTCCGCGCGCACAACTCCGGCTATTCGGAGAATTGATCGATCTAAACGGGCGAATCTGCGTGATTCTGGAAATACAGCAGGAGTTATGCGCGCGGCGGGATTCCAGGCGCGGCGGGGGTTCGAGCAGCGATATGCGCCTCTCCTGCCGCGCCCGGCTCTGCCCCGCCTGGCTCTGCTGATCCGCCGACTCCCTGCCGCCCAGCCCCGCCCGCCGGCCCGGACCCGCCGCCGTCTCCGTGCCGCCCGCGTGCATAACTCCGGCAAATCGGAGACTTGATCGATCCAACAGGGCGAATGTGCGCGATTCTGGAGATACAGCCTGAGTTATGCGCACGGCCGGGGCCACGACCGCGGCGCCGGCACGGGAGGCGGCGCCCCGCGGCGGGCCACCATCCAACGCCGCGAGCAGAGCCAACCGTAGGCGGAGGCGCAGCCGGTGTAGAGCTGGCTATCGGCGGGTCCACCTAGGCTTAGCGCTATGTCCGTGTGGGATGAACTGACCGGCCAATCGGAGGCCATAGCGATTTTTCGCGCCGCGGCGGCCGATTCGAGCCTTCGCGATGCGCCCATCGGCGACTCCGCGATGACGCACTCGTGGCTCATCACCGGCCCTCCCGGCTCCGGTCGGTCGAACCTCGCCTACGCGTTCGCGACCGCACTGCTCAGCCCGCCCGACCCTCAGGGCGAGGAGGCGACCCGGCGCCAGGTGGCCGCCCGCACGCATCCCGATCTGGGCGTGCTGTCGACCGAGGGGGTCATCATCAAGATGGCCGACGTGCAGAAGTTCGTGACGACCTCCTACTTCTCGCCGTCGGTGAGCCGCTACCGCGTGATGGTGATCGAGGACGCCGACCGCATGGTCGAACGCACGTCGAACGTTCTGCTCAAGGCTCTCGAGGAGCCGCCGCCGCGCACGGTGTGGATCCTCTGCGCTCCGAGCGAGGCCGACCTGCTTCCCACGATCCGTTCGCGGGTGCGCAGCGTGCGCCTGCGGGTGCCGGATGTCGCGGAGGTCGCCGAGCTGATCTCCCGCCGCGACGGGGTCGATCTCGCCACGGCGACGCGCGCCGCCCGAGAGTCGCAGAGCCACATCGGCATGGCCCATCGTCTGGCGACGAATGAGGAGGCGCGGCGTCGACGCCAGCTGACCTTGGATATCGCCCTCGGCATCCACAGCGTCTCGGACGCGGTGATCGCGGCGTCGAAGCTTCTCGCCCTGGCCGGCGAGGATGCCAAGGCGATCACCGAGGAGCGCGACGCGGAGGAGCGCGAGGGTGCCCTGCGGTCTCTCGGCATCGAGCCGGGCGGCACCATCCCGCCCGCGCTGCGCGCCCAGCTGCGCACCCTCGAGGAAGACCAGAAGCGGCGGGCGACCCGCAGCCTGCGCGACGGCATCGACCGCATCATGGTGGACCTGCAGTCGCTGTATCGCGACATTCTGCTTCTGCAGCTCGGGGTGCCGAGCGAACCGATCAACCTGGCCATCTACTCGCAGCTCCAGAGCGCGGCGGGGGCCACCTCCGCGGCGGCCACGCTCGCGACGGTTGATGCGATCGCCACGGCTCGCAAGCGCATCGACGGCAACGTCTCGCCCGCCCTCGCCCTCGAGGCGATGCTCATCTCGGCGGCCCGGTAGCAATCTCGACCACAGCACGTCCGCGCTCGACGAGCGCCTGACCAGAGGAATTCATGACCATACGTCGCCACCCGGCGCGATTCTCCGCCGTGGCTGCGGCCTTGGCCGCCGTGCTCGTGTTGAGCGGCTGCGTCTCGTCGTTCCTGCCCAAGCCGCCGAGCACGCGGTCGACCCCGACCGGGGAGACCGTGGCGGCCGACCTCGAACCCTTCTACAGCCAGGTGCTGAAGTGGAAGGGCTGCGAGGGCGGCGAGTTCCAGTGCACGACCGCGAAGGCGCCGATGGACTGGAAGAACCCGGCGACGAAGTCGATCTCCCTCGCGCTCATCCGCAAGACCGCCTCCGGCACCGCGCGGGGTTCGCTTCTGGTGAACCCGGGGGGACCGGGCGGCTCCGGTTACGACTTCGTGCGGGACAGCGTGTCTTACGCCGTCGACGACACGCTGCAGAAGAACTTCGACATCGTGGGATTCGACCCTCGCGGGGTGAACAAGTCGTCGGCGGTGTCCTGCTACGACGATTCGAAGCAGCTCGACTCCTATCTCTTCGATGTGTCACCGAACCCGGTGGGATCGGATGCCTGGATCGCCGACCAGGAGGCCAGCAACAAGAAGTTCGGCGAGGACTGCCTCAAGCACACCGGCGATCTGCTCGGTTTCGTGGACACGGTGAGCGCCGCGCGCGACCTCGACCTGCTGCGCGCCGTGTTCGGCGACAAGAAGCTCAACTACCTCGGCTATTCCTACGGCACGCTGCTCGGAGCCACCTACGCCGACCTGTACCCGAAGAAGACGGGACGACTCGTGCTCGATGGGGCGCTCGACCCGGCGACCTCGAGCCTCGACGTGAGCGAGACCCAGGCGAAGGGCTTCGAGAGCGCCCTGCGCGCGTACATCGCCGACTGCGAGACGGGAAAGAAGTGCCCGTTCACCGGATCGGTGGATTCCGCCATGGCGACGGTGCGCTCCCTGCTCGACAGCCTCGACGCGAGTCCCCTGCTCGCCTCGGACGGCCGCCGGCTCGGCAGCGCGGCGATGACGAATGCGATCATCCTGCCGCTCTACAACAAGAAGAGCTGGCCGTACCTGAACGACCTGTTCAGCCAGGTGATGCAGGGTGATGCCGACTACGCGTTCCAGCTCGCCGACAACTACTTCGGCCGCAACGCCAAGGGCAAGTACACCGACAACTCCGCCGAGGCGTTCATCGCGGTGAACTGTCTCGACTACAAGAACCCTCCGGTCACGAACGCGAGCCTGAGGACGGATGCCGCCAAGCTGAAGCGGGCGGCGCCCGTTCTCGGCCCGCAGCTGTCGTACGACGTGTCGTGCGCCGCCTGGCCGTTCACGTCACAGCGCGACCGGGTGCCGATCGCGGCGAAGGGCTCGGCCCCGATCATGGTCGTCGGCACCACGAACGACCCGGCCACGCCATACGTCTGGGCGAAGAATCTCGCCTCGGAGCTCGAGAACGGCCACCTCGTCACCTACAAGGGCGAGGGGCACACCGCCTACAACAAGTCGAACTCGTGCGTGAACAACGCCGTCGACGACTTCCTGGTGAGCGGCACAGTGCCGGCGAAGGATCCCCTGTGCTGAGGTCCCGGCGGAGGGGCGGGCGCGCCGTCGGAATCGTGGCGGCGCTCGTTGCCGCGACGCTGGCGCTGAGCGGATGCGTGCCGTTCGGCGTCTCTGGGGGCGCCACCACCTCGAAGCCGACGGGGGAGAAGGTATCGGCCGAACTCCAGCCGTACTACTCGCAGGTGCTCCGCTGGAAGGCCTGTGGCAGCCAGCAGTGCGCGTTCGCGAAGGCGCCGATGGACTGGAAACATCCGTCGGCATCCACCGACATATCGCTCGCCCTCACCCGGGCGTCGGCCACCGGCACGCGCCTCGGATCCCTTTTCGTCAACCCGGGCGGTCCGGGGGCCTCCGGCTACGACACCGTGCACGATGACCTCAAACTCGCGGTGAGCGCGACGCTGCGCAAGAGCTTCGACGTGATCGGCTGGGATCCCCGCGGCGTCGGCCGGTCGAGCGCGGTGAAGTGTTATGACGACGCCGGGCTAGACCACTACATCTACGGCCTGGCCAAGAATCCCGTCAACAGTCCGGCCTGGGTGGCGGAGGTGACGAAGTCCGCGACGGATCTCGGCGCGGCATGCCTCAAGAACACCGGCCGGCTTCTCGACTTCGTGGACACGCAGAGCACGGTCAGCGACCTGGACATGCTGCGCGCCGTGGTGGGGGACAAGAAGCTCAACTACCTCGGATACTCCTACGGCAGCGACATCGGCATGTTCTACACCGACCGGTTCGCCGACAGAGTGGGTCGCGTCGTGCTCGACGGCGCAACGGATTCGACGCTGTCGATCTTCGACGTCGACCTAGAGCAGTCGAAGGCCTTCGAGACCGCCCTGCGGCACTACCTCGAGGACTGTCCGTCGACCAAGAATTGTCCGTTCACGGGGAGCGTCGACGACAGCCTGGCGAAGATCTCCTCCCTCTACGACCATCTCACCGTGTCACCGCTCACCGCGCCCGACGGTCGCAAACTCGACAACAACCTGCTCTCCACCGCGATCAGTTCCGCCCTCTATGACAAGTCGTCCTGGCCGTATCTCAGCGACATGTTCGGCGAGATGAGGAAGGGCAAGACGGACACCGCCTTCGTGCTCGCGGACTTCTACAACGGCCGCAACAGCGACGGCACCTACAAGGACAACTCGCTCGTCGCGTTCTACGCGGTGATGTGCCTGGACTACCCCGTCGTGACCGACCCGGCGGAGATCGCCCGGCAGAACGCCCTGCTCGTGGCCGCCGCCCCCACGACGACGCGACCTTCAGTGGTGGGCGACGTCGTCTGCCAGAACTGGCCGTTCCACAACCGCACGCCGCCGTCTCCCGTGACCGGCACGGGGGCGGCGCCCATCCTCGTGCTCGCCACCACCGGAGACCCGGCGACGCCGTACCCGTGGGGCGTTGCCCTGTCGAAACAGTTGAAGAGTGCGCACCTCATCACGCGTCACGGCGAGGGCCACACGGCGTACAACCGCGGCATCCCCTGCGTGGATGACGCGGTCGACCGCTACTTCACCACCGGAGCCGTGCCCTCGAGCGATCCGGACTGCACGGGATGAGCCGCGTGGACGGGTCGGAAGGGCGGCGCGCCAAATTGTGCAAATTTGCAGTTTGCGCAAGAATGTACTCATGACTATCGATGCCGCCCACTCCGGCCTGCGCGAACGCAAGCGCCTGGCCACCCGGCGCGCCATCCAGTTCGCGGCCCTCGGCCTCGTCGCCGAAAAGGGTCTCGACAACGTCACCATCGACGAGATCAGCAACGTCGCCGACGTCTCCCCACGCACCTTCTTCAACTATTTCGCCTCGAAGGAGGCGGCGATCGTGGGTGACGCGCCGGAGCTTCCCGGCGAAGAGGCTGTCGCCCGCTTCGTGGCGGCCGGTCCGTCGACGAGCCTGCTGGAGGGAATCGGTGACCTGCTCGCGGCCGGCTCCGACGTCTCCTCCACCGACACCGACCTCCTGCTGCTGCGCCGCGGGGTGCTCAAGCAGTACCCGCAGTTCGTTGCCCTGCGGATGGCGGCGATGCGCGCCTTCGAGGACCAGCTCGCCGACGTGGTGGCGCGTCGTCTCGTCGCGGACCAGCCGGCGCTCGCGGCCGACCCCGAGGCCCTCGCCGACAGGGCCAGGCTCATCACCCTCGTCGCGTTCGGGGCGATGAAGCACGCCTGGTCGTGCTGGGCCGACAACGAGGGGGGAGTGGCCCTCGCGGACCGCCTCCGCGACACGTTCGGCCAGCTCGGCTCGATCCTCGCGCCGACCGCGGTTCCGGCCGGCTGACTTCTGGGCGCAAGCGGGCCGCTCGCGATCCGCTAAGCTTTCATGCTGTGCCACTTGGGTTTCCCGAAGCACGCCGCCTTAGCTCAGTCGGTAGAGCATCTCACTCGTAATGAGAAGGTCGTCAGTTCGATTCTGACAGGCGGCTCCACAAAAATGCTGGTCAGAGGCTAATTTCTTCAAAGATGCGGCTCTCGCGATCGATGCAAAGTAAAAATTGCACACAATTCACCCTCATCGAAATGCACAGAGCCATTCTGGTTGCCGGTGCGATCTCGCCCGCCGATGGCTCGTGGCCCTGAATTCAGGCGCAATTCCGGACGGTGTTCGGCTGCAGGTCTCATCTCACTCGCGCGCCAGATCGGACAGCCGCTTCATGCCGGCGTGGGCGGACTGGCCGCCGTCGATCGGAATCTCGGCTCCCGAGATGTAGGCGGACTCGTCGGACATGAGAAACGAGACCATCGGGGCGACATCCGCCACCTCACCGAGCCGTCCGAGGGGTGTTTCGGCGAGAGTGTGTTCGATGTAGGCGGCGGGCGCGGAGGCCGTCATGGCCGTCTTGATGAAGCCAGGGTGAATGATGTTGACGCGGATGCCGAGTGGCCCGAGCTCGAGACTGGCCACCCGCGCGAGGCCGCGAACCGCCCACTTGCTCACCGTGTAGGCGACGGGGTAGTGCCCAGTGACGGCCGCGACGGAACCGACAAGCACGATGGAGCCGCCGTCGACCATCAGGGGGGAAATCGCCTGGATGCCGAGCAGACTCCCGGTGAGATTGACGTCCATGACGTGCCGGAAACTGGCCAGGTCTATGTCGTTGAGGCGGGCGCGATTCGTGATTCCCGCGTTGTTGACCAGCCCGTGCACCGTGCCATGCCTCGAGCGGATGTGGGCCGCCAGCGCCTGCCAGTCGGCCTCCACCGCCACGTCGAGTCGGGAGTACTCGAGTGGCGCATCCGTTTCGCCGATCCACGCAGGCTCGTCACCCAGGTCGGTCGCGATGACCGCTGCCCCGTGTTTGGCAAGAGCGACGGCCTCCGCCGCGCCCTGACCGTTCGCGGCGCCGGTGACCACGATCACCTTCCCCGTGAGATTCATCGGGCATCCTCCGCTCGGGGGGCCGGAATCTCGGCCAGTGGGCGGTAGGCGAAACGGTGGAAACGCACGGTCCCCTTGCCGGCCGCGTAGATCGCCGGGCGCAGGCTGAGAAGGTCGCCGATCGTGTTGGCGTGATAGCCGGAGGTCTCGTAGCGAATTGCGTGTCGCACCCACTCTCCGCCAGCGACGCGGTACCAGCCCGTGATGATGTGGTGGTCGTTGCGCAGCCGCAGTTCTATGCGCCGGGTGGCCGGGGCGGGCTCGCGCCAGTGCGTCTCGAGGCCGCCGGAGTAGCTGCGCATCCGTTCGCCCGTGATGCCGAATCCGCAAAATAGCCGGTCGTTGAAGAAGAGGAGCAGGCCTCCCTCCACCGGATCCCCCGGCTCGAGTTCGAGCTCCACCTCCACCTCGTAGGCGTGCGCTCCGACGACCATGGTCAGTGGCGAGCTGTGCGCGGGGCCTGTCCCCTTGCCGCGAAGGCTCAGCACGCCGTCTGCTTCGCCCAGACGGTCCCGCTCGAGGGGAGCCGGGGCGTGGAAGGTCCAGCGCTCGCCCAGGGAAAGGGGGAGCATAGGCCCGTCGACGGTGATTGCCGGTTGTTGGGGCGCCGCGCCGCGAGGCGCCTCGATGGCGGCCGAGAGATCTGCGCGCGCGGCCGGCCACCCGTCTTCGGTCCAGGCGATCGGCTCCAGCAGGACCTGCCGCCCCAGGGTCCGGTAGCCGTTCTCATAGCCGTGCGACAGCATCCACCAGTCATCGTCGGAGCCCGCGATGATCGTCGCGTGCCCCCGCGACCACCATCGTTCCGAGGCGTCCCGAGTCCTGACGATCGGATTGTCTGGGCAGTTCTCCCAAGGGCCGTGCACCGATCTCGACCGCGCGATGATCACCATGTGTCCGGTGGGCGGACCTGCCGTGCCGCCGACGGCGCTGACGAGGTAGAACCATTCGCCTCGGCGGAACAGCTTCGGTCCCTCGAGCGCGTAGGCCTCGGTGACCCAGTCGTCGGGGTAGCGCCAGCCGTCGTAGACCTTCTCCAGCTCCCCCACCGTCGCGAGCCCGTCGGCCGTCAGCCGGATGCGTCGGATGCCGCTGACGAACAGGTACCGATCGCCGTCCTCGCCGACGATGTGGCCGGGGTCGATCGCTCCCCGGATGCCGAGGTCGATCGGCTCGCTCCACGGGCCGCTCATCGAGTCCGCGTGGATGACGTAGATCGAGGGCTCGGTGATCTCCGTCGACCACGCCGTGGGGATGAAGGGGATGTAGATGAAGTAGCGCCCGTCATGCGTGGCGATGTCGACCGCGAAGGTGCTGCCGAGCGGGGTGGTCAGCGCCGCTCCCTGGTACTGCCAGTTCACCAGGTCGGTGGAGCTGTAGAGGGGCAGACCGGGCGATCCCTCGAACGAGGAGTACGTCATCCAGTAGACGTCGCCGTCCTTGAGAACGGAGGGGTCCGGGCGGTCGCCGGAGAGGATCGGATTGGTGAATGTCATGACGCCGCCAATGATACGCGGGATAAGTACAAATCAGAATAACTTATGTGTAAAACCGACTGAATTCTGATACCGTCACTCCATGCTCCTCGAAAAAGACCTCATTCAGGCGACGGGTTTCCGAAACGTTCGCTCCGGCGGAGAGGTCACGGGATTTCAGTTTCGGGTGAGGATGCCCTCCTACCGCGGCCTGGCCGGCTCGCTCGTCGACGGCATCGCTGTCAGCGTCGGTTCGCTGGTCGACGTGCCGGCCGAGGTCCCGCTCTGGACGTTCGGAGGCGCGACCTACACACTCGCCGAACTCTGGCAGAGCGACGGCGTGCGCTGGCAGCTCGACGATGCGGCGATCGTCACGGTGCCGTTCCCCGGCGGACTGCCGGAGGGCATCCACGAGGTCTCCATCGAGCTGCGCCTGCGGGCGTCGTACATTCCGCTTGAGCACCAGCCGAGCGTCTACCGCGAGACCCGGCACATCACGCTCAGCTCGGAGGTGGAGGGAGATCCCTTCAAATACGGTGTCTCGCTCTACAGCTTCATGGGCGACTACGGAACCGTGCTCGATCTCGAGACCGCCCTCGCGGCTGTGGCCGACATCAATGCGACGGGCGTCGAGATCCTCGGCGAGGGCCACGTGGCGAACTACCCCTCGCCCTCGACGGCGTGGATTGACGAGTGGTTCCGACTGCTGGAGAAGTACTCGCTCACTCCCACCAACTACGGCTCGTGGATCGATACGCGCCTGCACCCCGGCCGCTCGATGACCGCCCAGGAGGGCGCCGACACGCTGCAGCGCGACCTCCGGCTGGCCAAGCAGCTCGGGTTCAGCTTCGTTCGGCCGAAGATCGGCGTCGTCTCCAGCGACCTCGTCCCCGACCCGATCTGGACAGAGTCGGTCGAACGTAGTCTCGATCTCGCGCACAGCCTCGATGTCATCATCTGCCCCGAGATCCACTCGCCGACCCCGATCAAGCATCCCGTCGTCGACGACTACATCGGCCTCATCGAGCGCACCGGCACGAAGCACTTCGGACTCCTGCTCGACACCGGCATCTTTCAGGATCGCCCGATTCCGCTGCGCGAGGGCGAGACCCGCGAGACACGACCGGCGTTCCTCGACGGCATCGGCGTCGATCCGGCGGCCATCGCCGACATCGCGAAGTATGTGGTGTTCATCCAGGCGAAGTTCCACGACATCGACGAGAACCTCGTCGACCAGCAGATCCCGTGGGAGCCGGTGCTGCGCGCCCTCAAGGATTCCGGATACACCGGCTACCTCTCGAGCGAGTACGAGGGGGAGCGAATCCCCTGGCGCTCCATCGAGCAGCTGCGCCGACAGCACTCACTCTTGCGCCAGACCGTCGCCGGACTCTAACCGGCTCGGTTCCCCACCGAAGACCAGCAAGGAAGCACCATGCCCAACGGACTCATCACCAACGACAGCCTGCGCAGCCACTCCGACGGCTTCGCGGTCTCCCTCACCATCCCGTGGTACCGCAGCCTCTGGCTCTCCTCGGTGGTGAGCCTGAACCTCGTCGTGGACGGCGAGGAGATCGCTGCCGAGGACATGGCGCTCGAACTGGATGGCACCCGGTATGCGCTCGACCAGCTCGCGGCCCAGAGCGACGTGCTCTGGTACCTGCAGCGACACCCGGTTCTCGTGGTTCGACGCGGGGCCGCCTTCGCGCTCGGCGAGCAGCACGAGGTCGCCATCTCCGGTGAGCTGCGCCTGCCGTACATGCAGATTGCGCCGGGCCGGGATGGCGGACCAGGCCTGTATGTGCCCAACCATGTGCGGCAATCCCTCACCCTCACCGTGACCGATCGGGATGCCCCGGTTCCCGTCGTCGTCCACGAAGCGTTCGTGCCGCCAGTCCCCGAGGATGATCCCTTCGAGCTGGGGCTCACGCTCTACTCCGCCAGTGCGGAATTCCGTGCCGGCTGGTACGACCTCGACGGGTTGCTCGACCGCGTCGCCGAGCTCGAGATCGGCCCCGGCATCGAGATCGTCGCCTCCCAGGTCTTGCCGACCTACCCGGAGGTGAGCGACGAGTTCGTCGCCTCCTGGCGGGCGGCGTTCGACCGCCACGGCTTCGATGCGAGTTCGTTCGGCGCCAATCTCGACATGGGGCGCCGGCGCGAGCGCGACATGACGCCGGACGAAGAGTTCGAATTCAGCGAGACGCTCTTCCGGGGCGCGAAGAAACTCGGCTTTCCCCTTGTGCGCATCCAGAGCGCGAAGCCCGAGCTGCTGAAACGGCTGCTGCCGATCGCGGAGAGGCTGGAGCTGAACCTCGCCTACGAGATCCACGCGCCGATGGGCCCCAACTCGCCGGAGATCCTGAAGGTACGCGAGGTCTACGACGCCCTCGATTCCCCGCTGCTCGGTTTCGTCGCCGACTTCTCATCGACGATGCACTCGATGTCGCCGACTCTCCTTCGCGCGGTCTCCCGGGCGGGGCTCGACGAGGAGGCCGTCGAGCGGTTGCAGACGATTTGGGCGACGGACGCGCCGATGCGCGAGCGCCAGGAGGAATTCATCGGTTACCTCCGCGGCCGCGACTTCGACCCTGGCCGGCTCGGGTCATTCGCGCACCTGGCGTTCAACATGCACGGTCACGTCGCGCCGACCGAGTGGAGCGACATCATGCCGCAGATCAAGCACGTCCACGCCAAGTTCTACGACATCGACGAGAACGGGCAGGAGCCGGCCATCGACTACCCGGGTCTCGTGCGCGTCTTCGTGGAGGGGGGCTACCGCGGATACTGGTCGAGCGAGTGGGAGGGGCACGCCTTCGCGGAGCTCGGCGAGGTCGACCCCCTCGTGCTCGTGCGCCGTCAGCACGACCTGATCAGGGCGAGCATGCGGGCACTGCGGTGACCGAAACGACCGAGGTGACGTCCGACGGTGCAGGACTCCCGCACTTCCGGCGGCTGCCTGTGCCCGAGGCGATCCGCTGGCTCGCCGAGCACGGGGAGCCCGCCGACCCTCGGACGGACATCGACACCGCGTCGCTGGTACGGCGTTTCCCGCACCTCGCCGCCGTGACCACTGTGGACGACGTGCTCGCGGGGGCCCGCGGGCACGTGCCGGTGCGGGCCTACCGTGACTCCACGGTCGCGCCCACCGGTCGCGCGCTGGTCTGGGTGCACGGGGGCGCCTTCATCGGCGGTCACCTCGACATGCCCGAGTCGAACTGGGTCGCCCGCG
>NZ_JAYSJZ010000068.1:0-26674 GCF_043726815.1 Lacisediminihabitans sp. | reverse complement strand
ATTGAGGAATGGGACCTAGACAGCTCCACCCTCCACCGGAGGTCTTCCTCATATCAACACATCACACATCAACCAACGTCCCTGAGCAGTACACCTAGCGCTGCAGCCAGGCGAGCACGGCGAGCA
The DNA here is from genome assembly GCF_043726815.1 of Lacisediminihabitans sp. Classification (NCBI taxonomy): domain Bacteria; kingdom Bacillati; phylum Actinomycetota; class Actinomycetes; order Micrococcales; family Microbacteriaceae; genus Lacisediminihabitans; species Lacisediminihabitans sp. The sequence continues at coordinate 26,548 of NZ_JAYSJZ010000068.1, read as the reverse complement.
CGCGGCGATGGTCGCTGCCCGAATCGTCGAGTCCCAGCTTCTGGAAGATCGACGTGACGTTCTTCTCGACTGCTCCCGTGCCGATCACCAGCTGGGCGGCGATCGCCGCGTTGGTGCGACCCTCCGCCATGAGCGTGATCACCTCGCTCTCCCGCGGCGTGAGCCGCTCGAGCGGGTCGTGCCGGCGACCGATGAGTTGGGCGACCACCTCCGGGTCGAGCACCGTGCCGCCTGAGGCGATGCGCTCGATCGCGTCCTTCAACTCGTCGAGGGACGCGACCCGGTCCTTCAGCAGGTAGCCGATGCCGCCGGTGCCCGACGACAGCAGGTCCTGGGCGTAGGCCACCTCGACGTATTGCGAGAGCAACAGGATCCCGACCCCGGGCAGCAGTTGCCTGGCCCGGATCGCGGCGCGCACCCCCTCGTCGCGGAAGGTGGGCGGCATCCGCACATCGAGAACGACGAGGTCGGGCGCCAGGTCCACGAGGCGTTCGAGCAACAGGTCGGCGTTCGGAAAGGCGCCGACGACCTCGAGGCCCGCCTCCACGAGAACCCGCACGAGTCCTTCACGCAGCAGTACCGAGTCGTCGGCGACGAGAACGCGCAGGGGGGTGTCGATCACGACACCACCCTATTGCCCGCCCAGGCCTCGACCGCCCGGGCGGGCCAGGACTCAGTAGGTGACGGGCAGGTGCGCGCTCACCCGCGTCGGTCCGCCGACGGGACTCGAGACCGAGAGAATGCCGCCGAGGCCGCGGACGCGCTCGTCCAGGCCGGCGAGCCCGTGCCCGTCCTCGACCGCCGCTCCGCCGGTGCCGTTATCGGTGACGGTGACGTCGAGCCAGGTCGTGTCCGGCTCCGGCACTCGGCGCAGCGCGACCCTCAGCTCCACATCGGTCGCCGACGCGTGCTTGGCCACGTTGGTGAGCAGCTCGCTCGCCACGAAATAGGCGTTGCGCTCGATCTCCTGCGGGAGGTCCACGCCATCCGTCAGCTCGTTGACGAGCCTGATCGGCACCGGGCTGCGCACGGTGAGCGACTCGAGGGCCGCCACGAGTCCCCGGTCGAGCAGGATCGGTGGAGCGAAGCCCCGCGAGAGAGCCCTCAGTTCCTCCAACGCCTCTCGCGACTGGACCATCGCCTCCGCCATGAGCACGCGGGCCTTCTGCGGGTCGCTGTCCAGCTGCCTATCGGCGGCGGCCAGATCCATCTGCAGGCGCACCAGCCGCTGCTGCGGGCCATCGTGGATGTCCCGCTCGAGGCGCCGCAGAGAGTGGCCCTCGGCGGAGACCGCAGCCCCGCGCGACGCGCTGAGAGCGATCACCTCGCGCTGCAGGGCGTCGGACCGGAAGGCTCCGAGCACGCCGCGGGCGATCACGTGGTGAAGCAGCACGAGTCCGCGCGTGACGAAGGGCAGGGTGACGATCGCGAAGAGGCCGATCGCGGCCATGAACGCGACCTCGAGCCCATCGCGGGCGGCGCCCTGGGCCGACGCCCCGAAGAGCCCGAGCACCCAGTCGGTGAGGGCCCAGTCGCGGTCGCCCGTCGGCAGGGTGCGCCACCAGAGTCCGTAGCTGATCGTGCCGAGGCCCACCGAAACCCAGACCACCGTGATCACCCAGGTGATGAGGGAGATGGCGAAGTTGATGACGAGCGTGTGCAGCAGGTACAGCCAGTAGTGTCCGTTGCCGAGCACCGATCGGAGCCAGCCCCAGAAACCCTCGCGGGCGCGGGCGTCCTGCCACTCGGGACGCTCGATGCGTGGACGACCAGCCCACTCGAGGCGCACGAGCTCGAGCACGCCGAAGCCGCGCGAGACGTAGAGCGCCCCGATCAGCAGGAACGCGCCAATGAAGAAGGTGACGAGGGTGCCCGCCCCCGCGCTCAACAGGGTGACGGAGACGGTGAAGCCCACCACCGCGATGGGGAGCGTGAGGACGAGGAATCCGAGCTCTCGGGGAACTTTCGCCCACAGTCGCCAGTAGGCGGCCGGTCGATTCGGGGGCGGGGTGCTCACAGCACCCAGAGTGCCAGACTCTGAGGTCATTGGGGCGGGGTCGGTGATAGTCATGGCTCCAGCCTCGCGAGAACGTTCCCGCTGCCCCACCCGGCTGGCTCACGGATACAGGGTGGGGTTTACCCCCGGGCCGCCCGTTCCCCCGGTGTGCGGCACTCCCTTGCCCCTTGGGGGTTGCGCAGCACAGGCTGCACGCCCACGCTCCGTTGTGCAGGACGGGCTGCACGCCCACGCTCCGTTGTGCAGGACCCTGGGACACCAGACAGACGCACACCCCACAGACTCCAGTTCTGCAGGACACGGAGTGCAGGACACATGACGGGTGGGGAGCCGGTGCGAGGCCACATTTGCGCTCGACGCCAGGACAGTCGCCCTGCAGAACTCGGCCGCGCGGCGGCACCGCTCAGGCTGTCCTGCACGGGCTGTCCTGCATACCGTGTCCTGCAGAACTGGAGTCTGTGGCGTGGGTAACCACGCCCGCGGGCACGGTCCCTCACACCGAGTCCTGCGCACCGCGTCCTGCGCACCGCGTCGTGTCGCGGGTGAACGGGCCACGTCCCGCAGAACACGGCCCCACAGGCGCGGGCGGCAGCGCTGCCTAGAGGGCAGAGAAGGTCCAGCGTCCGGCGAGCATCGTCGCGGCGACCGGCATGGCGCGGAGGGCGTCCGGGGCGGCCTCGAGGGGGTCGAGGTCCACGACCACGAGATCGGCGGCCTCGCCGACTGCGACGCGCAAACGGCCGTTCGTGGAGGCAGCGAGCGCCTCCGCCACGGAGATCGCCTGCTCGGGATGCCAGGGTTCCAGCCCGTCGCGCGAACGTGCGACCGCGGCCGCCATGGTCACCCACGGGTCGAGCGGCGCCACCGGGGCGTCCGACCCGAGCAGCAGCCGTGCTCCGGCGTCGAGATGGCTGCGCAGCGCGAATGCCCGGCCGGTGCGCCCGGCCCAGTATCGGTCGGCGACGCCGCGATCGTCCATTGCCTGTTCGGGCTGCACGCTCGCCGCCACGCCGAGGGCGGCGAAGCGCGGCAGGTCCGCGTCGAGCAGCAGCTGGGCGTGCTCGATTCGACCCCCGCTGCCGACCGCCTGGAACGCGTCGAGCGCGATGCGGTTGGCTTCGTCGCCGATGGCGTGAACGGCCGGCAGCAGCCCGGCGGCGGAGGCCCGTGCCATCAGCGCGGTGAGCTCGTCCGCCGGCACCGTCAGGATGCCGTGCGCGCGATCGGAGAGCTCGAGGCCGGGGTAGACGTGTGCGCAGTAGGCGGTGCGGGTGTTGAGCGAGCCGTCGATCAGCACCTTGAACGGTCCCATGGTGAGCAGGCCGCCGGTGCCCTCGATCACCTCGCCGGTGAACCGCCCGGCACCGATCGCCGACTCGAGGTGCTCGGTGTAGACGCCCGCCGAGATCCGCAGCGAATCGAAGCCCGAAGCGAATCGACGACCCCAGACCGGGATGTTGTCCGCCATCTCGAAGTCCACCACTCCCACGACGCCGCGGCGGGCAGCCGACTGCGCCGCCTCGCTCACCCACGCGTCGAGCACGGCATCCGGCACGTCGCGCAGCGCGGCCGTGACCGGGAACGCCTCGTCTTCACGGAGGATTCCGGTCGAGCGGCCGGCGTACCCGTACCGGGCGAGCGCGGCCGAGTTGAGCCAGCAGCAGTGCAGGTCGCCGCTCACGAGCACCACGGGCACCGGGTGCACGTGCGAATCGAGAAGCGCGGCGGACGGCTCATCCGGCCACAACCCATCGCGGAACCCGAACCCCACGAGCGCCAGCCCGGCCTCCGGCGGAGCCGTGCGGAAGGCGTCGCCCATCACTCGGGCCGCCTCGGCGGCGGATGTCGTGGTCGAGAGGTCGACCCGGCGCTGGGCGAGGGCATGCTGGGTGAGATGCACGTGGTTGTCCCACAGCCCCGGGACCACAAACCGGCCGCCGAGGTCGACGGATTCGTCGCCCGACAGCTCGCCGCCGATGGCCGAAATCGTTCCGTCCGACACCAGCAGGTCGGTCGGCTCTCCGCCCGCGCCGACGATCCGTGCATTGCGCAGCACGATGCTCATTCGCCGTGCACCCGTCGCATCTCGCGCGCGAGATCGGGCTGGGCGTAGTTCTCGCCGTGCTCGAGCTCGCCGATGATCGTCTCGACGATCTCGGGCGACCTGTTCTGGCTGAGTTTGAGCCGGGCATCGAAGCGCGTCACCCGAAGCCGGAAGCCCGCGGTGCCGTGCACGATCCGCCGGGCGTATTCCTCGTTCTGTTCGAGTCGGGCCGGGCGCGGCATCCGGTTCTCGAAGAAGTCCACCAGATCGCCCAGAACGCGGTAGTTCTCCTCGTCGGAGAGGATCTCGGGGGTGCCGTAGAGGTGGGCCGTCACGTGATTCCAGGTGGGCACGGCCGGAACCGCCCCATACCAACCGGGCGAGATGTAGCCGTGCGGGCCCTGGATGATCACGAGCACCTCGTGCCGCCCCAGCTCGTGCAACTGCTCGTCCGGTCGACCGACGTGGCTCACGATGCTGATGCCCTCCGCGTCCTCCTCGAGCACGACCGGGTAGTGCGACGCGACGATCCCGGTCGCCGTGTGCGACACGATCGTGGCCCACGGGTTCTCCCGGATGAGCCTTTTGACCTCGGCCTCGTCCTCGAGCAGGAAGGCCGGTGTGCGCCTCATGCCTGATCCTTCGGGCACCAGTAGAGCTTGCGTCCGCCGAGTTCCTCCAGGGCGATGTTGGTGCCGCAGACCCGGCAGGGCAGACCGGCGCGGTGGTAGACCCAGTGCCGGTCGTCGCGGGAGGCGAGCGCCTGGCGGTAGTCGTCGGGGTCGAGGTCGTCCATGGTGAGCATCTGGCCCGTGGCGACGCCCGTCGCGAGGAGCCTCGACCAATCCCGCCAGAGCTCCCGCAGCGTCTGTTCCGGCACCAGCTTGCCGGGGGTGTGCGGGTTGAGGCGTGCCCGGAAGAGCAGTTCGGCCCGGTAGACGTTGCCGATTCCGCTGACGACAGCCTGGTCCATGAGCAGCAGGGCGATGGGGGTCGGCTTGCGGCGTACGACGCTCACGAATCGCTCCTCGCCCTCCGCCGCGTCGACCTCGAGCGGGTCAGGACCGAGCTTCGCGATCGTGGCCTCCACCTGATCCGGCGTCTGCACCTCGCACGCGGTGGGGCCGCGCAGATCGGCGACGGCCTCGTCGGTGAGTAGCCGCACCCGCACCGCGCCGATCGGCTCCGGCGGAAAGACGTCGATCGGCGTCTCGAGTTTCTCCTGCTCCGCCATGCGCAGGCGGGTGCGCCGAGGCGCGCCGATGCTCGACAGGGAGCTCTCCGAGCCGTTCGCGCCGTCCTGGTCGGCGACAGTTCCCCGCTGGTTGGTCTGGCCCATCCGACCATTCGCCGCGGCGACGGTCGCGTCGGCTGTGATGTCGCCCGCGAAGTCCCAGGCGCCGTAGATTCCCAGGTGCACCCTCAGCCACAGATCGTTGTCGAAGCGGAGGAACATCTGCTTTCCCACGGCTCGGGCGTCGGTGATCGTGTGGCCGTCGAGCCGCGCCGCGCCGTCGACGAAGCGTCCCTGCGGCGAGGAGACGTGCACCGGATGCCCGACGAAGTGCTGCCCGAACTGGCGGGCGATGCGGTGGACGGAGTGGCCCTCTGGCACGGTCAGTCGATCTCGTGGCCGACGATGAGCCCCGTGGCCTCGTATTCGGCAAGCTGCGCGATGCGGCGCACGTGACGCTCCTCGCCGGAGAAGGGCTCGGCGATGAACGTGTCGATGAAGAGCTTGGCCTCGTCGACCGTGTGCTGGCGGGCACCGATGGAGATGAGGTTCGCGTCGTTGTGCTGGCGTGCGAGCAGGGCGGTGGAGACGTTCCAGACCAGCGCCGCTCGGGCGCCGAGTACCTTGTTCGCCGCCATCTGCTCGCCGTTGCCCGAGCCGCCGAAGACCACGCCGAGAGCCTCGATGCCGGAGCGCTGGTCGGCCACGACCGCGCGCGCGGCGTTGATGCAGAAGCTCGGGTAATCGTCGAGGGGGTCGACGACCGTCGGCCCGTGGTCGACCACCTCATGGCCCGCCGAGCGCAGGTGGGCCTGCAGGTCGGTGCTGAATTCGAGTCCGGCGTGATCGGTGGCGATGTGGATGCGCATGCTCACCAATTTAGGCGATGTAGACCTTGCGAATCGTCTCGGTGACCGTCCACACCGTGCGCTGTCCGGCGGCGAGCCGACCGACCGTTCCCGGCCCGAGCTGCAGCACGCTGCCGTCGTGGTCGAAGCGCACGGTCGCCGTGCCCGCAATCACCACGAAGACCTCGTCAGACTCCACGTCGCTCATCGAGCCGGGGGTCATCTCCCACACCCCGACCTCGACCGTGTCGAGCGTGCAGAGCACCGCCGAGCCCATCATCGGCGCGCCGGCCACGACCTGGTCACCGGGCACCGCCTCGAGGTCGAGGTCGATGTCGAGGGCGGCGACCGCGGTTGCCGCATCGAGCATCACGGCTTCCAATACCCGACCTTGCCGAGCAGCTGCACCTCGCGGTCGGAACCGGCGGGAACCGGCACCTCGGGAGGGAACACGCCCATGGCCCGGAAGCCCTCGATCTGCGGCTCGAGGATCTCCCACAGGCCGTCGACGAGCGGCTCGGGCAGGGAGAAGTCGAGGCCGAGCGAGTGGGCGATGGACCAGGCCTGGAATGCACGGTAGGTGCTCGTGTGCACGAGGTAGTCGCCCAGCGGGAAGTCGCCATAGCTGAGGTGCACGATCCGGTCGAAGTCGAGATCGCGGGACACGGCCTCCATCGCCGCATCGTTGATGTCGTCGTAGCTCGCGATCGGGTCGTCGCCGAGCAGGTCCCCGTCGTGGCGGGTGCCGACCTCCTCCACGGTGCGGCCGGCCAGCACATCCGGAACCCACGCCTCGTCGTAGGCGTGGTACGCGATGATGTCGCGCAGCGTCGGATTCGGTTTGCGCGACCACTCGGCGGGGGCGGGCTGGGACAGCTGGTCGTGGTCGATCATGTCGATCACATCGCGCAGCGCAGCGTCGGACATGAGAAAGAGATCCTGTTGATTCATGCTCGGAGGCTACCGCGGGCCGCCGACACGGCGGAAGGCCGCTACGAATCGAAGCCGAGGCCCACGGCATCCAGGGTCTTCAGCAGCGTGTTGCGCCTGCCGGCGTTGTGGTCTGCCCGGTCGAGGGCCCACCGCGTGGCCTGCACGGCCGCATAGGTGGCCGGCTCGGGCGGGAAGGGAAGCGGCATCTCGCGCACCATGCGCAGCTGAGTGCGCTCGGTCTGCTCGCCGGAAAGCTTGTCAAGCATGACATTCGCCGCGAACCGGGTCGCGGCCACCCCGAGGCCGGTGAAGCCCGCGGCGTAGGCGACACGGCCCTGGCGGGCGAGGCCGAAGAAGGCGCAGAACCGGCTGCTGGTGTCGATGACCCCCGCCCAGCGGTGGCTGAATCGCACCCCCTCGAGCTGCGGGAACGTCGTGAAGAAGTGGTTCGCCAGGGTGCGGAAGGTCTGCGGACGGTCCTCGTACTCGCTGCGGATGCGGCCGCCGTAGTGGTACACGGCGTCGTACCCGCCCCACAGGATTCGGTTGTCGGCGGTCAGCCGGTAGTAGTGGAACTGGTTGGCGAGGTCGGCGACGCCCTGCCTGCCCTCCCAGCCGATGGAGGCGAGCTGCGCCGCGCTGAGTGGCTCCGTCATGAGCACGTGGTCGTAGACCGGAACCGTGTGCAGCCGGTAGCGCTTGAGCAGCGAGGGGAAGGCGTTGGTGGCGAGGGCGACCCGGTCGGCGTTCACGAAGCCGCCGTCGACGGTGAGCGTGACCGGACCGTTCGGCAGCTCGCTGTCGATCGCGCGCACCGGCGAGTGCTCCACTATCTGCACGCCCGCCTCGACGCAGGCCCTGGCGAGCTCGGCCGCGAGCCTCGCCGGATGCACCATGGCCGTGTCGCGCCTGCTCCAGAGCCCACCGAGGTAGGTCGGCGAATTGACCTGGCCCCGCATCTGGTCGGCGTCGAAGAAGATCTCGTCCACGCCGTCGTGCGCGTCCCGGAGCTCGGCCACCTGGTAGTCCTCCACGGCCACGGCGAGAGACCCCGTGCGCTCGAACTGGCAGTCGAGGCCGAGGCGGGCGACGGTGGCCTCGATCTCGTCGAGGTTCTCGGCACCGAGCCGGTCGAGCTGTTCCAGCTCGTCGGCGAACCGATTCTGCCCGTTCGCCTCCCCGTGGGTGAGGGTCGCCTCGCAGAAGCCGCCGTTGCGACCGGATGCGGCCCAGCCCACTGTCTTGCCCTCGAGCACCATCACCCGGAGCGAGGGATCCCGCTCCTTGGCCTGCAGGGCCGTCCACAGGCCGGTGTACCCGGCCCCCACGATCGCCAGATCGACGCTCGCAGTGCCGCTGTGCCGGGGGAAGGATGCGGGGGTGCCGAGGTCGTCGAGCCAGAAGGGGGCGAGTCTCGAGCCGTCGAGCGAGGCCGCGACGACGCGGGGGTCTGGGAGGGAACGTTCGAACACCATGCTGGCCATGGGCCAACCATACTGAGCGCACCCCGAGCCGGTCGAATGTGGGCCAGACAGCCGCATCCGGCCAGACAGGGTCTGGTTTTGGCGCGTTTCGAGGCGCACACTTGATTCACCAGTTGCGAGAGTGGCGGGAGGCACCTCAAATGTCGCGATCAAGGAACGTTTCACCCGAACTCATGCCCGTGCTGTCACGAGGCAAACATCGAAGCCCCAAGAGCGGCGCGTGCTTCATGGAGTATGCGTCCTGGCTCGCCGGCGAGAAGTGGAGCGACCATCCGGCCTGCACCCATCCCGCGCTGGCCTCGCTCGCGAGGATGGTGAACGACTGCAGCTCGGATGCCGCACGCGGCGAGCTCGTCACCCACATCCCCTCGGTGGTGGGCCTCAACGGCACGGATCCGCACATCGGACTCCTCGTCGCCGCGCGGGCAGCGAGTGTCGCCCTGCCGATCGCGAGCGAGGGCCGACAGCGCGCGCTGGCCGCCGGAATCCTCCGCTGCGACGAGCTCCTCGCCACCTCCGGCGACCCCGCGGTCGCCGCGGCCAGGGAGCGGATCGCCGAGGCCCTCCAACTCACGCCGGGGGCGGCCGACTGGGCGCACGCGTTCCTCGCGACCTCGGGTTCGCTCAACCCGCGGTCCACCTCGCTCATGACGGATGCGATCATCCGCACCGCGGTGGTGGGCATCGCCGAGGCGTGCGTGACCGATCAGGATGCGCGGCTGCGCGCCCTGCTGGTGGCCGCGATCGGCGACGTCCAGTCGCGGATGCCGCAGCCCGTCAAGGCGGGCGTGACGTCGCGGCAGTTCTCCCGCGCCGACTGAGTAGTGCTGGGGTTCCGGGCCGGGTGCCGGCCCGGAACCCGCTCCTTGCGCGCGGAATGGCGTCTTCGGCGGTCGCATTAGGCTGGCTGTCGGACACAATCCCCCGCTGTGAAGGAGCAACACGTGCCAGGAGAGAACCTCACCAGAGTCGAGGCAGCAGAGCGTAAGGCGCTCGTTGCGGTCGAGAGCTACGCCGTGACGCTCGACCTCACCACGGGGAGCGAGGTGTTCCGCAGCACGACGACCGTGCGCTTCACCGCCACCGCCGGGGCCTCCACGTTCATCGACGCCTTCACTCGCACCGTGCACTCGGTGACCCTCAACGGCGCCCCGCTCGACCCGGCGGTCGTGAGCGACGGCGTGCGCATCCAGCTCGACGATCTCGCCGAGCAGAACGAGCTGACCGTCGTCGCGGATGCCGAGTACACCAACACGGGAGAGGGCCTGCACCGTTTCGTCGACCCGGTCGACAACGAGGTCTACCTGTACTCGCAGTTCGAGGTTCCGGATTCGCGCCGCGTCTTCGCGGTCTTCGAGCAGCCGGACCTCAAGGCGTCCTTCACGTTCACGGTGACGGCACCGGCGCGCTGGCAGGTCGTGAGCAACTCGCCCACGCCCGAGCCGGTCGTCGACGGAGACGTCGCCACCTGGACCTTCGCCCCCACCCCGGTGCTCTCGTCCTACGTGACCGCGCTCGTCGCCGGCCCGTACGAGGTGGTGCGCAGCGAGCTCACGAGCCGTGACGGTCGCGTCATCCCGCTCGGAATCTTCGCGCGCAAGTCGCTCTTCGAGTTTCTGGACTCCGACTACATCTTCGAGAAGACCCGCCAGGGCTTCGCGTACTACGAGGAGAAGTTCGACTACCCGTACCCGTTCGCCAAGTACGACCAGCTCTTTGTTCCGGAGTTCAACGCCGGAGCCATGGAGAACGCCGGAGCGATCACGTTCACCGAGACCTACGTCTTCCGGTCGAAGGTCACCGACGCGATCAAGGAACGACGCGTCGTCACCATCCTGCACGAGCTCGCCCACATGTGGTTCGGCGACCTCGTGACCATGAAGTGGTGGAACGACCTCTGGCTCAACGAGTCATTCGCGGAGTGGGCCTCCACCATCGCCACCGCCGAGGCCACCGAGTGGACAGGGGCGTGGACCACCTTCCAGGCGATGGAGAAGAGCTGGGCCTACCGCCAGGACCAGCTTCCCTCGACCCACCCCGTGGTCGCGACGATCAATGACCTCGAAGACGTGCAGGTCAACTTCGACGGCATCACCTATGCCAAGGGCGGCTCGGTTCTCAAGCAGCTCGTGGCCTGGGTGGGCATCGACGCCTTCTTCGCGGGCGTCGCCGCGTATTTCAAGAACCACGCCTACGGCAACACGGAGCTCGCCGACCTTCTCGCCGAGCTCGAGATCACCAGCGGGCGATCGCTCGGCGAGTGGTCGAAGCTGTGGCTCGAGACCGCCGGGGTCAACACGCTGCGTCCGGAGATCACCACGGATGCCGAGGGCTCGATCGCCTCGTTTGCGATCCTGCAGACCGCCGCGGCCGACTACCCGACCATCCGTCCGCATCGCCTCGCCGTGGGCTTCTACGACCTCGCAACCGAGGGTGAGAACAGCGGCAAGCTCGTGCGGGTGCGGCGAGTGGAGCTGGATGTCGACGGCGAGCGCACCGAGGTGCCGCAGCTGATCGGGATGGCCAAGCCCGCCCTCGTGCTGCTCAACGACGACGACCTCGCCTACGCGAAGATCCGTCTCGACGATGCATCCCTCGCAGTCGCGATCGAGCACCTCAAGGACATCGAGAACCCGCTCGCCCGGTCCATCGTGTGGGGCGCGGCCTGGGACGCCACCCGGGATGCCGAGACGCCAGCGAGCGACTATGTGCGGCTCGTTCTCGGCAACATCGCGACCGAGACGGAGTCGACGACGATCCGCACGACGCTCGGCCAGCTCGGCCTCGCCGCCAAGCAGTACGTGGCGGCCGAGCGCCGAACCGAGACCCTCATCCGTGTCGGCGACGCCCTCTGGTCGCTGGCCCGCACCGCGGAGGCCGGATCCGACGCGCAGTTCCAGTTCGTGAAGTTCTTCGCGTCGCTCGCCTCGACTCCCGCCCACGCCGCGGCGCTCAAGGGCCTGCACGACGGCACCGCGCCCCTCGAGGGGCTGGAGATCGACACCGACCTCGGCTGGGAGATCCTCGAGGGACTCGTGCTCAACGGCGCGGCCGGCGCGGAGGAGATTGCGGCGGCGCTCGCGAAGGACAACACCTCCAACGGTCAGCAGGCCGCGGCGCGCGCGACAGCGACCATCCCCACCGCCGAGGCGAAGCTCGCCGCGTTCGAGTCGCTCGTCGACCCGGCGGGCGCCGAGCCGTCGAACGCCATCGTGCGCCAGACGGCCGTCGGCTACCAGCACACCAACGACCCGTCGTCGCTTGAGCCGCTCGTGGCCCGGTACTTCGGCTCGCTCGGGGACATCTGGAAGAGCCGCAGCTACCACATCGCCGAGACGCTCGTCGTGGGCCTCTACCCCGCTCCGCTCGCCTCGCAGGCCCTCGTCGACGCGACGAAGGCCTGGCTGGACGCCAACCAGGACATCCCGGCGCTGCGCCGCCTCGTGATCGAGAACCTCGCGGGAGTGGAGCGCGCGCTCCGCGTGCAGGCCAGGGACGCGTAGCGGCACCCGCCGATTCGCCTCCGGGCGTGGGCGGTCATTCCGGGTCGGCACGCCGGCCCGGGGTGGCCGCACACGCCCGGATGCCTGAGCCTCACAACCGCCGCCGGTAAACTCGGTTCAATGATGACTGCGGCAACGACAGACGGCTGGACGGCGTTCTGGGCGACCGTGAAGACGATCTACGAGATGACACTCGTGCAGGTGATCCTCATCGTGGTGGTCGCCATCGTTCTGCGGGTGGTCTTGCGGTTCGTGATCGATCGGGTGGTCAACCGGATCGTCAACGGGGTCAAGAAGCGCCAGAACGCGCAGGACACCCAGGCCCTGATGACCTCGCCGATGAGCGCGGTGCGGATCGTGCAGCGCACCCGCACGCTCGGCAGCGTGCTCAACAACATCGTCGCCGTGGTGCTCGTGGTCGTGGCGACCCTGTCGGTGATCACGACGATCAACCCGACCATCCTCGGCTCCTTCGCCATCATCACGGCGGCGATCGGCGCCGGCCTCGGTTTCGGGGCCCAGAACATCGTCAAGGACGTGCTCAACGGCCTGTTCATGGTCGCGGAGGACCAGCTGGGCGTGGGGGATGTCGTGGACCTCGGTCCGGCCACCGGCGTGGTGGAGACGGTCGGCATCCGGATCACCCAGATCCGCGACGTGAACGGCACGGTCTGGTTCGTGCGCAACGGCGAGATCATCCGGGTCGGCAACATGTCCCAGGGCTGGTCGCGGGTGATCATCGATCTCGCGGTGCCGTACGACGCCGACGTCGCGGCCGTGCAGGAGCGGATGCTGTCCATCGCCCTGCAGCTGGCGGCGGACATCAAGTGGCGCGGGCGCATCCTCGAGAAGCCGGAGATCTGGGGCATCGAGTCCATCTCGGCGGAGGCCATCGTGATTCGGCTCGTGGTGAAGACCCGCCCGGGAACGAAGGACGACGTGGCCCGCGAGCTGCGCTCCCGGCTCAAGTCCGGGCTCGACGAGATGGGCATCCGGCTCCCCGCCCTCAACAGCATCGTGCTGAGCGGATTCGACGGAGCGGAGAGCATCCGCGGCGCCCGACCGCCCCGCACGGCCCCGAATCCGATCGCGTCCACCGCCGACCCCAAGCCGCCGAGAGCACCGAGAAAGCCGCGAGAATGACCGAGAACACCGAGATCCCCGGCGGCCAGAAGAGCCCCATCATCCTGCGGGTGACGGAACACGGCGAGGCGGCCAGCGGCAGCTTCTACGAAAAGGTGGGCGGGCGGCCCACCTTCGAACGACTCGTGCGCCACTTCTACGAGGGCGTGCACACCGATCCGGTGCTCTGGCCGATGTACCCCGAGCACGACCTCGAGGGGGCCATCCAGCGCCTCACCGGCTTCCTCGAGCAGTACTGGGGAGGCCCGGGCGCCTACACCGAGCAGCGCGGGCATCCGAGGCTGCGGATGCGGCACGCGCCGTTCAAGGTCAACCAGCAGGCCAGGGACCACTGGCTCTCGCACATGCGCTCCGCGGTCGACAGCCTCGAGCTGTCACCCCTCGACGACGCGACCCTCTGGGCCTACCTGGATCGTGCGGCCCAGGCGATGGTCAACACCTTCGAGGACTAGCCGGTCACACGGCCGGCTGCTGCTGGGTGATGCAGTGGATGCCGCCGCCGCGGGCGAAGAGCGGTCTCGCGTCGACCGCCGTGACGGTGCGCCCCGGGTAGGCGTCCCGCAGGATCGCGAGGGCATCCGCGTCGCGCTGGTCGCCGAAGGCGCAGGCGATCACCCCGTCGTTGACCAGAACGTGGTTGACGTAGCTGTAGTCCACGAAGCCCTCGTCGTCGCGGAGCACGCGCGGCGCCGGCAGGTCCACGATCTCGAACCGCCGGCCGGCGGCATCCCGGGCCTCGGACAGCACGGCTCGCAGCTGCGCCGTGACCGCGAAGTCCGGATGCGCCTGGTCTCGCTGGTCGTGCAGCAGCAGCCGGCCGGGAGAGGCGATCGTCGCCACGATGTCCACGTGCCCGCGGGTGCCGAAGGTGCTCGAGTCCCGGGTGAGGCCGCGCGGCAGCCAGATCGTGCTCGTGGTGCCGAGGGTGCTGGCCAGCTCCGCCTCGACGGCCTCCCGGCTGATTCCCGGGTTGCGGCCCGCGTCCCGCTGCACCGTCTCGGTCACGAGGACCGTGCCCTCCCCATCCACGTGGATGCCGCCGCCCTCGTTCACGAGCGTCGAGTCGATCCGCTCGGCGCCGGCCCAGTCGGCGACGGCCGGCGCGAGGGTGCTGTCGTGATGCCAGCTCGCCCACTCCTGGCCGCCCCAGCCGTTGAAGGTCCAGGTCACCGCCCCGAGCGAGCCGGGTGCCTCGTCGTCGACGACGAAGGTGGGCCCGCTGTCCCTGATCCACGCGTCGTTGATCTCCCGCACGAAGAGCTCGATGGAGCCGTCGAGGTAGCGGGCGACGACGCCCTCGTCCCGCGGGTGCACGACCACGCTCACCGGTTCGAAGCCGGCCGCGGCGTTCGCGACAGCCGCCCAGGTGCGCCGGGCCTCCTCCGCCCCCTCCGCGGTGTCGCCGAGGGTGTAGCCGCCGGTGGGCCAGGCGAGCCAGAGGCGTTCCTGCCTCGCGCCCTCCGCCGGCATCCGCCAGCTCACTCCGTCGCCACCGGACGGGTGAGGGTGCCGTAGGTGTCCGGCCGCCGCGTTGCCAGAAACGGGAAGAGGTCGAGCCAGTCGTCGCGCTGGGCGAGGTCGAGGTCGGCCACGAGCACGCAGGCCTCGTCGCGCGGCGCCTGCACCAGGATGCGGCCGTAGGGGTCGCTCACGAAAGACGAGCCGTAGAAGGTGTTGCCCCGGCTTCCGTCGGGCCGCGTCTCGGTGCCGGTGCGGTTGGGCACCACCATGAACAGGCCGTTCGCAATCCCGTTTCCCACGATCACCTGCTGCCAGAGAGGCCGGGTGTCGAACTCCGGATGGTCGGGCTCCGACCCGATCGCGGTGGGGTAGGCGAGGATGTTGGCCCCGCCGAGCGAGTACGCGCGCGCGACCTCGGGAAACCACTCGTCCCAGCAGGTGGGCAGCCCGAGCCGGGCCGCGCCGAGACCGTCGAGCGCGTAAACCGGATAGGGGTCCCCGGCGGCAAGGCCGGGCGCGGCGGCGACCGGCGCGGCGGACCCCGGCCGGAAGTAGCGGTTCTCGTAGTAGCCAGCCGTCACGGGGATGTGCAGCTTGTCGGTGGCCGCCACGAGCCTTCCCTGCGGGTCGACGAGGATCGCCGTGTTGAGGCCCAGCCCGTCGCCCTCGTCCGCCACGCGGTAGAGCGAGGCGTGCACGAAGACGCCGGCCCGCACAGCGGCCCGGCCGGCGAAGGCGAGGGTCGGCCCGGCGAGGAGGTCCTCGGCTAGCTCGCTGGCGTCGCCCCCGGGAAGAGTGTCGGCGGGCAGTGAATCGGCAGGGTAGCGGCTGAGGGTGATCTCGGGCAGGAAGACGATTCGTGCCCCGGCGGCCGCCGCCGTGTCGACCGCGTCGTCGAGCCACTCGGTGAGCGCCGCGGCATCGGGCCTCCACTCGTGCTGAACGACGGCGATCCGCAGGGGGGGCTCGGTCGGCTCCGTCACCCGGGCGGGAGACGGGAGAAGTCCGGCGGCCTGGATCAGTCGGATTGTCGGGGACACTGAGCTCCTTCGCGGTGCGTTCCGGCGGTCACGGTGACTCCATCTTGGCCGATTCAGCCGGTGATCACACGATGCACGAGCGGCACCCCCGGCCGGTAGGCCAGGTGCACGTAGCTCGGTGCGTCGAGCAGCACCAGGTCGGCGCGCTTGCCGACCGCGATGACCCCGACGTCGTCGCGCCACAGGGACCGCGCGCCTCCCGCCGTGGCGGCCCAGAGCGCCTCGGCCGGACTCATCCGCAGGTCGCGCACGGCCACGGCGATGCAGAACGACATCGACGAGGTGAAGCTCGAGCCCGGGTTGCAGTCGGTGGCGATCGCGACGGTGACCCCGGCGTCGATGAGACGACGGGCGTTCGGATACGGCTGGCGGGTCGAGAATTCCACGCCCGGCAGCAGCGTGGCCACCGTGTCCCCCGCGGCCAGGGCGTCGACATCCGCGTCGGCCAGGAACGTGCAGTGGTCGACGCTCGCCGCGCCGAGCTCCACGGCGAGCCGCACCCCGCCGGAGAGTCCGAGCTGGCCGGCGTGCATGCGCGCCCCCAGCCCCACTGCCTGTCCGGCCCGCAGGATGGCGCGGGCCTGGTCCTCGTCGAAGGCCCCGGCCTCGCAGAACACGTCGATCCAGCGCGCGAGCGGGGCACAGGCGGCGAGCATCTCCCCCGTGACGAGCTCGACGTAGCCGGCCGGGTCGTCGGCGAACTCCGGGGGCACGACGTGCGCGCCGAGATAGGTCGTCTCGGCGGTCAGGCGCCGGGCGATCGCCAGCGACCTCTCCTCGTGCTCCACGCTGAGGCCGTAGCCGCTCTTGATCTCCACCGTGGTGGTGCCCTGGGCTCGCATCTCGGCGACCAGCCGCTCGGCGTTCGCCAGCAGGTCGGCGTCCGTCGCGGCGCGGGTCGCGGCGACGGTTCGTCGTATTCCGCCGGCGGCATAGGCCTGCCCGGTCATCCGGTGCTCGAACTCGTCCGCCCGGTCCCCCGCGAAGACGAGGTGGCTGTGGCTGTCTACGAAGCCGGGGATGACGCACCGCCGGTCGGCATCGAGGCGCTCGTCCGCGGCTGGGGCGTCGGCCGCGTCGCCGACCCAGGCGACGAGCCCGTGTTCGATCACCACGGCGGCCGCGGACCGCTCGGCCGTGAGCGATCCGTGCAGCGGGTCGTTGGTGACGAGAAGCCCGATGTTGTCGATGAGCGTGCTGGTCATGGGCGGGCCTCCAGTCCGGCGGCGGCCTCGAGCACGCAGAGGGCGACGAGCCGCACGGTGCGGCCGTCGGCGGCGTCCGCCGTCGAGTCGACCTCGGCGAAGTCGATCGACTCCACCGACGGATGTGCTCCGGCCGCGCGCACGACGGCCCGCAGCTCCCACGCGGCGATGCCGCCGGGCACCGAGGCGGGGCAGGCGGGCGCCACGGCTCGGTCGCACACGTCCACGTCGATGTCGACGTGCACGGGTCCGCCCGCAGAGCCGGCGATCCCGAGCGCCTCGGCCATCACGTCCGCCATCGGCCTACGGTGCAGCTCGTCCCGGTGGATCACGGTGATGCCGTAGTCGGCGGCCCGGGCCGAGTACTCCGCGGAGTTGGCGAAGTCGGCGATGCCCACCTGCACGACACGACGGCCGGCCAGCCCGGCCTCGACCAGCCGGCGAACCGGCGAACCGTTGCTCACGCCGTCACGCAGGTCGTGGTGGGCGTCGAGGGTCACGAGGCCCGCCGAGCCGACCCGGTCGCCCCAGGTTCCGAGGGCCGCCGGCACCGTCGCCGCGTTGTCCCCGCCGAGGGCCACGAGCAGGCGGGTGCGGGCCGCGGCTGCGGCGACCGCGGAGATCGCGGCCGCCTCGTCCGCATCCGGATCCGCCACGTCGCCCCAGTCCGCGAATGTCGTCGCCAGGCGCGCGCCCGCCCGCACGCCGCGGTCCGGGGAGAGGAACTCGCTGTAGTACCGCAGCGCCGCGCGCACGGCGGCGGGGGTGGCCGCCGCCCCGGTGGCGGAGAGGGAGGTGCGCCAGGTGGGGATGCCGATCAGGCCGAGGTCGATCGCGCCACCGGAGGCGTCCGGCCCGGCCGCCGGCCAGTCGCCCGAGCGCGGCCACAGCGCGTCCCGCGAGAGCGCCATCAGCGCGTGCTCATGACTGCTCGTTCATGGGGATGCGCACGTCGAGCCGGTCGGCGGTCTCGATCGCCTCGTCGTAGCCGGCGTCCACGTGCCGGATCACGCCCATCGCCGGGTCATTGCTGAGCACCCGGGCAAGCTTCTCGGCGGCGAGCGCCGTGCCGTCGGCGACGGTCACCTGGCCCGCGTGGATCGAGCGGCCGATGCCCACCCCGCCGCCGTGGTGGATGGAGACCCAGGTGGCGCCGGACGAGGTGTTGACGAGCGCGTTGAGCAGCGGCCAGTCGGCGATCGCGTCCGAGCCGTCCTTCATCGCCTCGGTCTCCCGGTAGGGCGAGGCGACCGAGCCGGAGTCGAGGTGGTCGCGCCCGATCACCACGGGGGCGCTCAGTTCCCCGGAGGCGACCATCTCGTTGAACTTGAGGCCGGCCCTGTCGCGTTCGCCGAGGCCGAGCCAGCAGATGCGCGCCGGCAGGCCCTGGAAGTGCACGCGCTCCTGGGCGAGCCGGATCCAGCGGGCGAGGGACTCGTTGCCGGGGAACATGTCGAGCACGGCCCGGTCGGTGGCGTAGATGTCCTTCGGATCGCCGCTGAGCGCCGCCCAGCGGAACGGCCCCTTACCCTGGGAGAACAGGGGCCGGATGTAGGCGGGCACGAACCCGGGGAACGCGAAGGCGTCGGCGTAGCCCGCGGTCCTGGCCTCGGTGCGGATGTTGTTGCCGTAGTCGAAGACCTCCGAGCCGGCGCGCAGGAAGCCGACCATGGCCTCCACCTGCACCGCCATGGACGCCCGTGAGCGCTCGATGAAGCCGGCCGGGTCCGATTCGCGGGCGAGGGTCCAGTCCTCGAAGGCGATTCCCAGCGGGAGGTAGGCGAGCGGGTCGTGGGCGCTGGTCTGGTCGGTGACGATGTCGATCTGCACGCCCTGGGCGAGCATCCGCGGGAACACGTCGGCCGCGTTGCCGAGCAGGCCGATGCTCAGGGCCTTCTTCGAGTCCCTCGCCGAGTACGCGAGTTCCACGGCGTGCTCGAGCGACTGCGCCTCGACGTCGAGGTAGCCGTGCTCGATCCGGCGGGCGATGCGGCTCGGGTCCACATCCACGCAGATCGCGACGCCGTCGTTCATGGTCACGGCGAGCGGCTGCGCGCCGCCCATGCCGCCGAGGCCCCCGGTGAGGGTGATGGTGCCGGCGAGGCTGCCGGCGAAGGACTTCGCGGCCACCGCCGAGAAGGTCTCGTATGTTCCCTGCAGGATTCCCTGGGTGCCGATGTAGATCCACGACCCGGCGGTCATCTGCCCGTACATGGTGAGGCCGAGCTGCTCCAGCCGGCGGAACTCGTCCCAGTTGGCCCAGTCCCCCACCAGGTTGGAGTTGGCGATCAGCACGCGGGGAGCCCACTCGTGGGTGCGCATCACGCCCACCGGCTTGCCGGACTGCACGAGCATCGTCTCGTCGTTCTTCAGGGTGGTCAGCGTGCGCACGAGCGCGTCGAAGCTGTTCCAGTCGCGCGCGGCCTTACCGGTGCCGCCGTAGACGACGAGCTTGTCCGGGTGCTCGGCGACCTCCGGGTCGAGGTTGTTCTGCAGCATCCGCAGCGCGGCCTCCTGCGGCCAGCCGAGGGTGTTCAGGGTGCTGCCGCGGTGGGCGCGCACCGGGCGGGGTCCGCTGGTCATACGAGTTCTCCTCCTGCTTCGGATACGACGGATGCCGCGGCCGCGAGCAGCGACCCGTCGAGCACCATGGAGTGGGCGGCCGCGATGTCCGGCGCCAGGTAACGGTCGGTGCCCGGGCCCGGCACCGCGGTGCGCAGCCGGCGCAGCACGGCGGACGAGACCGGGGACGGGATGACCGGGGCGCGCAGGTCCATCGCCCGGGCCGCGGTGAGCAGCTCGATCGCGATCACCCGGCCGACGCCGTCGATCGACTTGCGCAGCTTGCGGGCGGCGCTCCAGCCCATCGACACGTGGTCCTCCTGCATGGCCGACGACGGGATCGAGTCGACGCTCGCGGGAGCGGCGAGCCGCTTGAGCTCGCTCACGATGCCGGCCTGGGTGTACTGGGCGATCATGTGCCCGGAGTCGACGCCCGGGTCGTCGGCGAGGAAGGCGTTGAGGCCGTGGTTGCGCGAGACGTCGAGGAAGCGGTCGGTGCGGCGCTCGCTCATGCTCGCGAGGTCGGCGGTGACGATCGCCAGGAAGTCGAGCACGTACCCGATCGGCGCCCCGTGGAAGTTGCCGTTCGACTCCACGCGGCCATCCGGTGTCACGACGGGGTTGTCGATCGCCGAGGCGAGTTCGCGGTTCGCGACGGTGGCGGCGTGCTCGATCGTGTCGCGCACGGCCCCGTGCACCTGGGGGGCGCAGCGCAGCGAGTACGCGTCCTGCACTCGGGTGAACCCCTGCGGCTTCGAGATCATGGGAGAGCCGGCGAGCACGGCGCGCATGTTGGCGGCCGAGTCGCGCTGGCCGGGATGCGGACGCAGCGCCTGCAGGTCGGCCGCGAACACCGCGTCGGTGCCGGTGAGGCCCTCCACGCTCATTGCGGCGGCGAGGTCGGCCGTGGTGACCAGGGCGCGCAGGTCGGTGATGGCGAGCACGAGCATCCCGAGCATGCCGTCCGTGCCGTTGATGAGCGCGAGGCCCTCCTTCTCGCGCAGCACGAGCGGCTCGATGCCCGCCGCCTGCAGGGCTGCGGACGCCGGAACGAGGACGCCGCGGGCATCCCGCACGTCGCCCTCGCCGAGCATCGCGAGAGCGCAGTGGGCGAGCGGGGCGAGGTCGCCCGAGCAGCCGAGGCTGCCGTATTCGGCGACCCAGGGGGTGATGCCGGCGTTGAGCGCCGCGGCGTAGGTCTCGGCGACGACCGGGCGCACGCCGGTCCGTCCGGTGGCGAGGGTCGACAGGCGCAGCAGCATCAGGGCGCGCACCACCTCCCGTTCGACCTCGGGGCCGGACCCGGCCGCGTGGCTGCGGATGAGGGACCGCTGCAGCTGGCCGCGCAGCTCCACCGGGATCTGCTTGTCGGCGAGCGCACCGAAGCCGGTGGAGACGCCGTAGTGCGGCCGGGTGTCGGAGGCGAGGGCCTCGATCACCGCGCGGCTCTCGGCCATCGCCGCGAGGGCATCCTCGGCCAGCCGCACGGGCGCGCCGTCGCGGGCCACCGCCACGACCTCCGAGAAGGTCAGGCCGCGCACGCCGAGGGTCACGATGTGCTGGGTGATCGTGCTCGCTGTGTCCATGCACTCATTAGAGCCGCCCCGGTGCCGCGCCCGCGCCTCTTTTCGGGATAATCTGTCTGGGATACCAGACATCGGAGACACCCATGAGCGAGGTCCCGGCCGCACGGCACACGTTGCGCATCATCCGGTATCTCGCGGGGCACAGCGGGCCGGTGCGGGCCTCGACGGTGAGTCGCGACCTCGGTCTCCCCCGCTCCACCGTCTACCACCTGCTCACGGTGATGCGCGACGAGGGCTTCCTGCTGCACTCCCCGGAAGACCAGGCCTACCTGCTGAGCCCGCTCGTCGCCGATATCGGATCGTCGGTGCTGCGCACCAGCTCGCTCGGGCAGCTCGCCAGGCCCATCCTCGAGCGGCTGGTGGCCGAGACCGGCCTGCCGATCGTCGCCCACCTCGGGGTGCTGCAGCACGCGGATGTCGTCTACGCCTCCAAGGTCTCGGCCGCCCGAGCGCCGGCCGTCGTCACCAGCATCGGGGTGCGGCTGCCCGCCCACCTCACGGCCACGGGGCGCGCGATGCTCGCGAGCATTCCCACCGCCCAGCTGCAGGCCAGCTACCCGCGCGGGCAGACACTCGCGGTGCGCGCGGGCCCTGGTCCCACCACGAGCGAGCAACTCGACGGCATCCTGTTCGAGACCCGCGAGCGCGGCTGGGCGGTGGAGGACGGCGACATCACGCTCGAGTACGGCTCGGTCGCGGCCCCGGTGTTCGACCACAACCACTACCCCACGGCGGCCATCGGGCTGACCTTCCGCGGCTCCGCCTTCGACGACCGGCAGTGGAAGCGGCTCGGCCTCGCCACCCGCAACGCGGCGGAGGCCCTCAGCCAGCGCATCCGCGGCAAGAGCTGACCCGCGGTGTTTCGCCGCACTCCCGCCGACACGCGTTTCTCCGGAGGTCCGGGCTCGCGCTCCGGCACCGGCTCCCGCTCGGGCTCCCGCCAACACGCGTTTCTCCGGAGGTTCGGGCCGTACGGACGCGATTTCGGCCCGGAAAGTGCGTTCCGGGCCCGATTCTCCGGAGAAGCGGAGGTTGCCCGGCACGCTCGACGCGTGATGTCCGGCTACCGCACGTGACACCCGCTCCCGCCGCACACGCGTTTCTCCGGAGGTTCGGGCCGCGCAGCCGTCATTTCGGCCCTGCAGGCGCCTTCCCGCGCGAAACCTCCGGAGAAACGCATGGGCGGCGCGCAGGTGCTTCCGGCGACTGGCCAAATCGGGCCAATTCGCACCGGAACGAGCATTTATCCGGAATCATGAACAGGACGGCCGGATGATCGGGGCCGGGACGAAGGAGTCAGCATGCCAGGACAGCCCGATGTGATCATTGTCGGCGGCGGCCTGGCGGGCCTCGTGGCCGCCGCGGAACTCGTGGATGCTGGCCGGCGCGTGACGATTCTCGAGCAGGAGCCCGAGGCGAGCCTTGGCGGCCAGGCGTGGTGGTCGTTCGGCGGGCTCTTTCTCATCGACTCGGTGGAGCAGCGACGGATGGGCGTGAAGGACAGCCTCGAACTCGCCCGCCAGGACTGGTTCGCCTCGGCCGGATTCGACAGACCGGACGACGGCTGGCCGCGCAAATGGGCCGAGGCCTACCTCGACTTCGCCGCCGGCGAGAAACGCGCGTGGCTGCACGCCCGGGGAGTCAAATTCTTCCCGGTCGTCGGCTGGGCCGAACGCGGCGGCTACACGGCGCTTGGGCACGGCAACTCCGTGCCTCGCTTCCACATCACCTGGGGCACCGGCCCCGGCATCCTCGCGCCATTCATTCAGCGCGTGCGCGCCGGCGTCGACCAGGGTCTGGTGACACTCGCGTTCCGGCACCGCGTGGACGAGCTCATCGTGGAGGGCGGGGCGGTGGTGGGCGCCCGGGGCGTCGTGCTCGCGCCGGACAACGCGGTGCGCGGTGCCGCGAGCAACCGCACCATCTCCGGAGACTTCGAGCTGCGCGCGGGGGCCGTGATCGTCACGAGCGGCGGAATCGGCGGCAACCACGACCTCGTCCGTGCGCAGTGGCCGGCGCGGATGGGCACGCCTCCGGAGAAACTGCTGTCGGGGGTGCCGGCCCACGTCGACGGACGGATGCTCGGCATCAGCGAGCGCGCCGGCGCGCACCTCATCAACGGCGACCGCATGTGGCACTACGTGGAGGGCATCGAGAACTACGCGCCGGTGTGGGAGAGGCACGGCATCCGCATCCTTCCCGGTCCGTCGTCGATCTGGCTCGATGCGACGGGCTCACGGCTGCCCGTGCCGCTCTTCCCCGGCTTCGACACCCTCGGCACCCTCGAACACATCGCCGCCACCGGCCACGACCACAGCTGGTTCGTGCTCACCCAGAAGATCATCGAGAAGGAGTTCGCGCTCTCGGGCAGCGAGCAGAATCCCGATCTCACGAACAAGGACTATCGCCTGCTGGCCAAGCGGATCGGGCCCGGGGCGCCCGGTCCCGTCGAGGCCTTCAAGGAGCGCGGCGCGGACTTCGTGGTCGCCGACACGCTGGACGACCTGCTGGCCGGCATGCAGCGCCTCACCCCCGAGGTCGAGATCGACGCGGGGCGGGTGCGACGCGAGATCGAGGCGCGGGATCGGGAGCTCGCCAACCCGTTCGCGAAGGACGCGCAGATCAACGCCATCCGACAGGCCAGGAAGTACCGCGGAGATCGGCTCATCCGCGTGGCGAGCCCGCACCGCATCCTCGATCCGAAGGCCGGGCCGCTCATCGCGGTGAAGCTCCACATCCTCACCCGCAAGAGCCTCGGCGGCATCGAGACCGACCTGCTCGCACGCGCGCTCGGGGCCGACGGCAATCCGGTGCCCGGGCTCTACGCGGCCGGCGAGGCGAGCGGCTTCGGCGGTGGCGGGATGCACGGCTACCGTTCGCTCGAGGGGACCTTCCTCGGCGGCTGTCTCTTCTCCGGCCGGGTCGCCGGACGCGCCGCGGCGCGGGCCTGAAATCACCATCACCATCGGCTAAGGAGCAGGAAGTGAACGACTGGAACGACAGCATCATGGCGGAGTTCCGCGCCAACGACGGGAGGCTCGGCGGCCGATGGTCCGGCGTGCATCTCCTGTTGCTGCACACCACGGGCCGCACGACGGGCCAGGAGCGCGTGTCGCCGATGATGTACTTCCGCCGGGGCGACGTCGTCTACGTGATCGCGTCCAAGGCCGGCGCCCCGACCCATCCCGCCTGGTACCTCAATCTCGTCGCCGATCCGCACGTGAGCGTGGAACTCGCGACGACGGACGGCGTGGAGACCTGGCGCGGGGTTGCCGAGCCGGTGAGCGGCCCCGAGCGGGAGCGGCTCTTCGCCGAGTTCACGGCTGTCGCGCCCGGGTTCGGTGCATACCAGGAGGGAACGGATCGGGTCATCCCGATCGTCGCGGTGCGCCGCGCCTGAGCCACGCCTGGTGGGTCACGCCGCGAAGGGGCCCCGCAGCGCCGCCCAGTGCAGCAGCATTATCGTCTTCGCGTCGGCGATGCGGCCGTCGTCGATCATCTCGAGGGCCTCGTCGAACCGCAGCTCAAGGATGTCGATCTCCTCGCCCTCCTCGGCGACGCCTCCGCCCCCACTCGTGCGGGTCGCGTCGCTGTACGGCGCCGCGAAGAAGTGCACCTTCTCGGTGACCGAGCCCGGGCTCATGAACACGTCGAACACGTGCTGGAGCTCGCCGACGGCCACCCCGAGCTCCTCGCTGGCCTCCCGGCGGATGGCCGTGGCCGCGTCGTCGTCATCGAGCAGTCCTGCGGCCGTCTCGATGAGCATGCCGTCCGGATGCCCGTTCACGTAGGCGGGAAAGCGGAACTGCCTCGAGAGCAGCACGGTGCGTCTCGCCGCGTCGTAGAGCAGGATCGTGGCGCCGTTGCCCCGGTCGTAGGTCTCTCGCTGCTGGCTGCTCACCACGCCGTGCGCGTCGAGGTAGTCGAACGTGGTGCGGCGCAGAACATGCCAGCCGGACGCCACCAGCTCAACGGCGGTGACCCGCACGCGCGGATTGCCGCTGAGGTCGAGGCCGACCCGGTCCAGGCCGGTCCGGCCGCGCTGGTCCGGTTCGTCCACGCCGACGGTCATCAGCGCTGCAGCGACCAGGAGCGACGCTTGACGAGCACGTGGCCGCGCTCGGTGGAGAGCCGGGTCCACGGCCCGGTCTCATAGACGCGCACGGCATCCGGTCCGCCCAGGAACCCCAGCGACAGGGCGGCGAAGGCCGCGCCGGCCGGCACGTATTCGAGGCCCTCGATCGGGCGCCCCCATACCTCGGAGCGCACGCGGTGCACGATCTGCTCTCCGGTTCCCGCCGGGATCGCGGTGGCGACCTCGTCGATTCCGGATGCCGCGACCCGCTCCAGGGTCGCGCCATCCACCTGCTCGAGGGCGGTCCATCCGCCGCGTGGCGGGGAGATGGCCGCCCAGGTGACGGTGTTGACCTGCATCGGGAGTGTGACGGTGACGGCCGCGGTCGGGTCGGTGACCTCGCCCTGCAGCCGCGCGAGACGCTCGAGGAGCGAGCGCACCGGCACCACCGCGTCGAAGGTGTCTCGCTCGGTGAGGGCGAACGTGCGCAGCCCCAGAACCGTCGCACTCTCGTCGAGAAGGCCGGACGGATACAGCACCGCCACGTAGACGGCGAGCACCCCGGAGCCGGCGATCAGGCGCACCGAACCGTCCTCCACGCGCCCGGCACGACCGAGGAATACCTGCAGGTCGGCGAGGGAGAGGGAGTCAACAAGGGAAAATGTCTGGCTCATGTGATCTCTAAACTATATGAGCGCGCACTCTCGTGCCGCCCGCACGCCCTTTCGACGGGAGACCCATGACCAACGCCCTCGACGGACTGCTCGCAGCGCTCGACCTCACCGACACCCATGCGAGGACGAACGAAGACATCTTCACCGGCCCCAGCCAGTGGATGCCGCAGGGCCGCGTCTTCGGAGGCCAGGTTCTCGCGCAGTCCCTGGTGGCCGCGCAGCGCACAATCCCGGCCGACCGCTCCGCACACTCGATGCACGGCTACTTCCTGCGGCCCGGCGACGTCAACCTGCCGATCACGTTCTCGGTGGACCGCATCCACGACGGCCGTTCCTTCACCACGCGGCGCACACAGGCGTATCAGGAGGGCGTTCCGATCCTGTCTATGATCGCTTCCTTCCAGACCGAGGATGAGGGACTCGAACATCAAGAGCCGTTCCCGGAGGGCATTCCCGACCCCGAGTCGCTGCCGACCGCGGCGGAGACCCTCGAAGGCATCGACCACCCGATCGCCAAGGTGTGGGCATGGGGCCGGCCATTCGACATCCGTCACGTTGAGGAGCCCATCTGGATGGCCGTCACGGGCGACTCCCAGCCGCATCAGGCCGTCTGGATGAAGTCGGTCGGTCCGATGCCGGATGACCCCAACCTGCACCGAGCGGCCCTCGCCTACCTGAGCGATTTCACACTTCTCGAGTCGGTTCTTCGCGGGCACGGCCTGCCCTGGGCGACGCCGGG
>NZ_JAYSJZ010000067.1:0-7871 GCF_043726815.1 Lacisediminihabitans sp. | reverse complement strand
TCGCCCGCACGATGCGTCTCCTCGGCGCACGCTCCCTCGCGGAGCTCGAGCCGGGCCACGTCACACGGTTGCAGCGCCTCGTGCCGCGCTCGTGCTGAGGCTGCGTCGGCTAGTTCAGGAAGCCCTGGGTCACGAGTTCGACGGAGAGCCGGGAAACCTTCTCGACGTCGCGCCCCGCTGCAACCTGCTTGACGCCCGCGTCGACGACGCCCTGGATGAGTTCGACGCGCACCTCGGGGTGGCTCAGCCCGAGTTCGGCGATCACGTCGCGCAGCGGCTGCACGAGTTCGGTGTGCTGCTCCTCGAACCGCGCGATCTTCTCGGGTGAGAAGACCGCGCCGTGCAGGGCGTGCACGATGTCATACTTTCCCTCCGCCACGAGGCGCAGGGTCGTCGTGATGTAGGCGGCCAGACGCTCGATCCCGCTCGGCGCGCCGGCCATCGCCGCGGAGAGCTCCTCGCCCCACTGCTGGAACGAGCGCAGGGCGACCTCCGCGACGAGGTCACTCGCGGAGGGGAAGTACTCATAGATGGTGCTGCGCGCGAGCCCGGCGCGCTTGCCGACGGATGCCGGCGTGACCGCGGCGAGCCCGTTCTCCAGGAGTTCATCCGACGCCGCGACGACAAGGGCCTCGCGCTGGAGGGCGCGGTGCTCGACGACGGTGGGCGCAGAAATCCGGGGCATAGGGCAATTATGCCGGATGGCAATCTTACCGACACGTTGTCGGTTAGGATTCCGGCATGGATATTCTCGAACACTCCCTCCTCGTCCTGCATTTCGTGGGACTCGCCTCCATCCTCGGCGGCGTTCTCGTGCAGATCACTGCCTTCAAGACGGGCACCGCACGCGTACTCCCGGCGATCCTCCACGGTGCCTGGCTGCAGCTCGCCACGGGCCTTGGCCTCGTTCTCGTGCTCGAATTCGGCACCGACGAAACGGTCAACAACGCCAAGATCGGCGTCAAGCTGCTCGTGCTCGTCGTGATCACGGTGCTCGCGCTCATCAACCGCAAGAAGGAGAAGGTCGCGGCCTGGCTCGTGCCGATGATCGGTGCGCTCACGCTCGTCAACATCATCATCGCGGTCTTCTGGAAGTAGAACGCTCGTGACGACTCCTCGCTCCCGCTGGTTCGCGCTGCTCTTCATCAGCATCGCGATCTCCCTGATCATCGTCGACGCGACGATCGTCAACGTCGCGATCCCGTCGATCGTCAACGACCTGGGGATCACCTCCTCGCAGGTGCAGTGGGTGCAGGAGTCGTACACACTCGTCTTCGCCGCGCTGCTCGTGCTGTTCGGCACGGCCGCTGACCGGTTCGGGCGCCGGCGAGTCCTCGTCATCGGTGTCGCGGTCTTCACCATCGCCTCGATCCTCGCCGGCCTCGCCCCCACCGGCGACCTGCTCATCGCGGCCCGAGTGCTGCAGGGCGTCGGTGGCGCCATGGTGCTCCCCACCACGCTCTCGATCATCAACGCGACCTTCCGCGGCAGAGAACGCGCGATCGCGTTCGCGATCTGGGGTTCGATCATCGGCGGCATGGCCGCCGCCGGCCCGCTCCTCGGCGGCTGGCTCACGACCGACTTCTCGTGGCGCTGGGCCTTCGGGGTCAACGTGCCGTTCGGCATCATCGTGATCATCGGACTGCTCGTGACCGCGACCGAGTCGCGCGCGGGTGCGGACCGTGGTTTCGACGTCGTCGGCGCGCTCTTCTCGATCGTCACGACCGCATCCCTCGTCTTCGCACTCATCGAGGGCCGCAGCTACGGCTGGTGGCTCGCGACGGACGGGCTCACGATCGGATCGTGGGAGTGGCCAGTCGCGGTCTCGCCCATCCCGTTCTTCTTCGCGCTCTCGATCGCCGCCGCCCTGGTCTTCGTGTGGTGGTCGCGGCGCCGTCGCACCCGCGGACTCTCGACGATGATCGCGCTCGATCTCTTCACCATCCCGTCGTTCCGCAACGGCAACCTCGTGGGCCTCGTCGTGAACCTCGGCGAGCTCGGCGTGCTCTTCGTGCTCCCGATGTGGGTGCAGAACGTGCTCGGCTTCGACGCGTTCGGGGCCGGGCTGCTGCTGCTCTCGCTCGCGATCGGCTCCTTCCTCGCGAGCGGGATGGTGAGCGCGCTCTCCAGGCGGATGACTCCGGTCGCCATCGTGCGCGCCGGCCTCGTGCTCGAGATCGTCTCGATCACCGCGCTTGCCCTCGTACTCTCGCCGGACGCAACCTGGCAGCTGCTCGCCCCGCTCCTCTTCTTCTACGGCATGGGCATCGGCCTCACGAGCGCGCAGCTACCCAACGTCGTGCTCTCGCACGTGCCGGTCGAGCAGAGCGGTCAGGCCTCGGGCACGCAGAGCACCTCGCGCCAGGTCGGGGCCGCGCTCGGCATCGCGATCCTCGGTACCGTGCTGTTCTCGACCCTCGGCACCGAGCTCGATGCGCACCTGGCCGCGCTCGGCATTCCGCAGGAACCCCGCGCAGGCCTCGTCGCAGCCGTGGTCGACAGCGCGGGCGCTGCGATTCCGGGACTCGGCAACGACCCGGAGACCGCCCCGATCGCGGAGCAGGCCCGCCTCGCGTTCTCGGACGCCGCACGCTACTCCTCGCTAGGAGCGGCCGGCTTCCTCGCCCTCGGCCTCATCGCGAGCGTGTCACTCGGGAGTGGGCGGCGGGAGGACGAGGTGGCGGCGGCAGCCAAAGCAATCGCGGGTTAGCCTCGATCACAACGCGCTCCTGACGTGCATAGCGACAATAAGTGGCCCTTATTAAAGCCTGGTCAGAGCCGCAATTCGGGCCTATGTTGTTCACCTGCAGACGCTACCCATTTCCAAGGTCAAGGACAAGCTCAACGAGTTCGTCGACGCCGTGTCACTGACCCACGAGCAGGTGACGATCACGAGGAACGGATCGCCAGCCGCCGTCCTCATCGGCGCCGACGAGTGGGAGTCGCTGCAAGAGACCCTCTTCTGGCTCTCTCGACCGGAAATTCTCGAGGATGTCACCCAGGCGCGGCAGGAACTCACGGAGCGAGCGACGTCAAGTGAGGAGCAGATCCGTGCGGAGTTCGGCGTTCCATGTCGACCGGTGCGGTGAACGACGGTCACGACCACGCCTACCGGGTGGGGTTCGCCGGCACCGCTCGGCGCGACCTGCACGGCGTTCCGCCACGCATAGTGCCAGCGATCATCGAGTTTGTCTACGGCGACCTCGCGCGCAACCCGCGCCGCGTCGGTAAGCCGCTACAGCGCGAACTCGAGGGCATGTGGGGGGCGCGCCGGGGGCCCTACCGCACCATCTACGAGATCGTCGGCGATCACCTGCTCGTGCTTGTGCTCCACGTCGACCACCGCGCCGACGTCTACCGTACCCGCTGACCTGCACGGCATTCGCTGAGGCAAGGCCAAACGCTACGCGTTCCTCATGGCTCCAGCGCGCCCAGCAAGTTCGTCGCGACGGTCGAGTGCGCCGACTCGGGGTCGGCCGGGTGGAGGAGCCCGGCGAGCGCGTCGCGGTACAGCCGCGAGAGCTCGTTGGCCGAGGAGTAGGCGCTGCCGCCAGACACTCGAATGGCCGTCTCGACGACCGAGCGCGACACGTCGACGGCGCGCGTCTTGGTTCCTGCGAGCTGCCGAAACCATGCGCTGCCACGATCCGCGAGCTCGTCCAGGTCGCGGGCGAGCCCCTCGATCTGCGGCGCGAGCGAGTCGAGGGCGATCGCGGCATCCGCGAGCTGCCACCGCATGTCCGGGTCCTGCGAGTACGCCGCACCGCTCTTCATCGACTTCCGCTCCTTCACCGCCGCGACGCCGAGTTCGAGCGCGCGGTCGGCGATCCCGGCATAAACGCTCGAGATGAGCAGCAGGAAGTTGCCGAAGAGGCCAAAGATGTAGAGATCGGCGCTCGGGCCCACCGGGAGCACGCGCGCAATGCGGTCGGCGGGCACGACGGCGCCCTCGAGCCGCGTCGCGAAGCTCTGGGTGGCCCGCATGCCGAGCACGTCCCAGTCACCCACGGCCTCGTGGCCGCCCGCCGCCCGGTCGAGGAAGCCGTGCACGAGCCGTGGGTTGCCGGGGTCGCTGTCGTCGCGGCCGAAGATGCCGAGGCGCGTCCAGGCCGGAGATAGGGACGTGAAGATCTTGGTGCCCGTGAAGGCGTAGGAGCCGTCCGCACGCGGCACGGCCGCGGTGCACGAGTCGAACATGACGAGGTCGTTGCCGGCCTCGCTGTTGCCGAAGCCGAAGAGCTCGCCGGCCTCAGCATCCGCGAGGAGCCAGGCCAGGCTGTCGTCGCCGCGATCGCGCAGCACGCGCGCGATACCGACAGTCACCAGGTGCATGTTGATGCCGAGCGCGGTCGCCGGGGCGTGCGCGGCGAGCAGCCGCTGGTCGCGCACGGTCTCACGCAGCGAGCGGGGGGCGAGGTAGCCCACCGCCCGCAACTCGTCGAGGTCCTCGGCGAAGAAGGCGTTATCCCGGTCGTAGCCGGGAGCACGCGAGCGGATGCGGTCGAGCAGTTCGGGGGTCAGTACGGTCACCCAGCAAGGCTACGCTCGCCGCGCGGGCGGGAGCGGCCCGAGTCGCACGACTGTGGTTGCGGTGCGGCGCGCTGCGCTACGGCGACAGCGTGCGGAACCCGAACTCGCTCGCGGCCTGCAGGAGGCGCTTGTCGTAGGCGACCACGACATCCGCGTCGAGGAGGGTCGCAGAAGCGAGGTGGATCGCGTCGAGGCTGCGCAGCGTGGTCGGGCCGAGCCGACGCGCGATACCGATCACCTGGTCGGTGATCGGGCATTCGAGCACACCGGAGAGGGCGTCGTCCACGAGTTCGGCGACGTCAGCGGACGGCTCGGCATCGAGTCGGTTGCGAACCGTCCTCGAGACCTCGACCCAGGCGAGCGTGGACGAGTACACCGGGAATCCCGCGTGAGCGAAGCCCTCGAGGGCGAGCTCGACGAGGTCGGACTCCGCCTCATCGAGCGCGCGCTTCGCAAGCGCGCTGCTGTCGACGTAGACGCGCACTCAGAACCGGTCTTCGCGGTCGAGGAGGTCGATCGACGTGACACCTTCGGGCAGCTTCAGCCTCCGGCGCGCCCGACGGAACGGCTCCCGCGCCGGGCGCAGCATGCCGCGTGCGATGAGGTCTTCGATGCTGTCTCGCGAGCGCGGCGACGGCACGGGTCGCTCGGCTAGCCCGAGGAACTGGTCGACGGCCTCGCGCAGGAGCTCCTGCTGCGAGCGCCCGGTGCGCTCGGACTCCTCCCGCAGCGCGGTCTCGGCTTCGGGGCGCAGTCGCAGGTTCGTAGCCATGCACCTACGGTACCAGCGGTGGTACCAGCTGCGGTACCGTTCGCCGCGCGGCGACCGGGCCGAGCGATCAGCGGAGCGCCGCCGCGATCGCTCGCACTCCCATCTCCACCTCGGCGAAGCTCGTCGAGAGCGGCGAGAGCCCCAGACGAATGCCGTTGGGCGTGCGGAAGTCGGGGATGATCCCCTGCTTCCACAGCGTCGACATGATCGACGTGAACCGGTCGTCGTTCACGGTGACGTGGGAGCCGCGAACCGCGCAGTCACGCGGTGAGGCAAGCGTGGCATCCGGCAGCAGTTCGTCGGTGAGCGCGATCGCGAACTCGGTGAGCGCGACCGACTTGGCGCGGATCGCGGCCATGCCCGCCTCCTCGATGAGGGCGATCATGTCCTGCATCGCAAGCATCCCGATCAAGGGAGGCGTGCCGCTGAGCACCGAGCGGATGCCCGGCGCTGGCTCGAACCCGTGCGCCATCGTGAACGGATGGCGGCTGCCGAGCCACCCCTGGATCGGCTGGCGGAAGATACCCTGCATGGCGGTACTCACGTACGCGAACGCGGGGGACCCTGGCCCGCCGTTGAGGTACTTGTAGGTGCAGCCAACCGCGAGGTCGACGCCCCACGCATCGAGCCAGGTGGGTACAGCACCGACCGAGTGGCAGAGGTCCCAGAGCACGAGTGCGCCGGCCCGGTGGGCGAGGGCGGTAATCGCGGGGGCGTCCAGCATGTGCGCCGAGCGGTAGTCGACGTGGCTGAGCACGAGCAGCGCGGTGGTCGCGCCGACGACGGCCGCGACATCCGCCACCGTCACGGGGGCAGCCTCGATCCAGCGCACGGTAAGGCCGCGCTCGGCGGCGACCCCCTCGACGGTGTAGCGGTCGGTGGGGAAGTTGCCGCGATCGATTACGACCTCGGTGCGACCCGGGCGCGCGTCAACTGCCGCGCGGATGAGCTTGTAGAGCAGCACCGTCGTCGAGTCGCCGATGGTGGTCTGGCCGGGGGCGGCGCCGATGCACACGCGGCCGAGGTCGTCGCCGATCGCCTGGCCGCGCGTCATCCAGCCCTCGTCCCAGCCGCGGATGAGGCGGGAACCCCACTGGTCGCGCATGAACTCCGCAACCCGGTCGACGGATGCCGCGAGCGGTCGCCCGAGGGAGTTGCCGTCGAGGTAGGCGATGACATCCGGCGACTGCAGAAACTTCCTGCGGTGGGAAGCCAGGGGGTCTGCGGTGTCGAGGGTTGCCGCGTCGTTCACCTGGGGAATGGGTTCTGCGTCGGGCTGCGGTGCAATCCACCCCGCAACTGTACGAGCACCTCCGCGAGCCGGTCGACCACGGTCTCGAGGTCTTCCGGCGTGATGACGATCGGCGGGGCGAAGCGAATGGTGGAGCCGTGCGTGTCCTTCGCGAGCACGCCCCGATCCATGAGCAGTTCGCACACTCGACGGCCGGTCGCGAGTGCGGGGTCAATGTCGACACCGGCCCAGAGTCCGGCGCCGCGCACCGCGAGCACGCCATTGCCGATGAGGCCGTCGAGCCGCTCACGCAGTCGCGAACCGAGCACCCGAGCGCGCTCCTGCATCTCGCCGGTGGCGAGCAATTCCACGACCGCTAGGCCGACCGCGGCGGCGAGCGGGTTGCCGCCGAAGGTCGAGCCATGCTGGCCAGGCTTGAGCACCCCCAGAATGTCACGGTTGCCGACGACGGCGCTCACGGGAACGATGCCGCCGCCGAGCGCCTTGCCGAGCAGATACAGGTCGGGCACGACGCCGACGTTGTCGCACTGGAACGTCGCGCCGGTGCGGCCGAGGCCGGACTGGATCTCGTCGGCGATGAAGAGCACGTTGTGGCGCGTCGTGATCTCGCGCACGGCGGGCAGGTAGTCGGCCGGGGGCACGATGATCCCCGCCTCGCCCTGGATCGGCTCGATGAGCACGGCGACGACTTCTGTTCCGGTCAGCGCAGCCTCGTCGATCGCCGCCTCGATGGCAGCGGCATCCCCGTAGGGAACGCTCACGAAACCGGGAGTGAACGGTCCGAAGTCGGAACGGGCATCCGGATCGTTGGAGAAACTGATGATCGTGGTCGTGCGCCCGTGGAAGTTGCCATCGAGCACGATGATTTTCGCGAGGTTCTCTGGCACGCCCTTCACGCGGTAGCCCCAGGCGCGTGCGACCTTGATGCCGGACTCGACGGCCTCGGCACCCGTGTTCATCGGCAGAACCATGTCTTTGCCGGCGAGCGCGGCGAGCGCCGTCACGAAGGGGCCGAGCTGGTCGTTGTGGAACGCGCGGCTCGTGAGCGTGACGCGGTCGAGCTGCTTCTTCGCCGCGGCGATGAGGCGCGGATGCCCGTGCCCGAAGTTCACCGCGGAGTACGCCGCGAGGCAGTCGATGTAGCGCCGCCCGTCGACGTCGGTCACCCAGGCGCCCTCGGCCGTCGCGACGACGACGGGCAACGGGTGGTAGTTGTGTGCGGCGTGCTCGTCCTCCATCGCGAGGAAGGCCGCGGCCTCCCCCGTCATCGCCGCAGCTCCAAGGTGCAGCACTTCACTCCACCACCACCCAACAACA